>JBBQUC010000051.1:0-13794 GCA_038212815.1 Cytophagales bacterium | reverse complement strand
GTGCACTGAAAAACCTGGCTAAAGAACTGAATGTACCCGTTATTGCCCTGTCGCAGTTGAGCCGGGCCGTTGAAACGCGGGGTGGCGACAAAAAGCCTCAACTCTCCGATCTTCGTGAATCGGGATCTATTGAGCAGGATGCTGATATGGTTATGTTCCTGTATCGGCCTGAGTATTACAACATTACTCAGGATGAAGCCGGTAATTCAACCCAGGGAATTGGCGAAGTGATAGTGGCCAAAAACCGCTCTGGTTCGCTGGATACTATCCAATTGCGGTTTATCAATAAATTCACTAAGTTCGCCGATTTCGATTCGTATTTCGATCAGGTGCCGCCGGGGCAGGGCTTCCCGGCCAATGTAACGGGCCTCAGCAGTTTTGAAGGAACCAGCGAACCGGCTCCCCCACCAGCCGGTACTGTTTTCCGCAGCAAGGCCAATAACCTCTCCAACTTCGGCAACGCGGACCCTAGCAAAGAAACGCCGTTTTAGAGCATCAATGCCCTAATTAACCCATTCGCCCAGGGCTCGTATGTACTGCTCTACATAGTCGTCAACGGCTTTGGCCCGGTATTGAAGAATATAGCGGGGGTGATCGAGGGCGATGATTTTCCCGAAAAATTCCTGTTCATCGTTCAGCCGCCGAAGAAACTGCTCATTCTTTTTGCCCAGACAAATAGCTATCCGCCGGTCGGCACCAAAGGTTAGCTGCTTCCGTAGAGATTCAGTGATGAGCGGCCACAGAACTTTAGTGGTGGCGCGGTCGTCGTAGAAATTGTAGTTTTTACCGTCGCGGACGAGGGCTAACGGATACAGCGAAGAAAGGAAGAACCGCTCATAAAAAGCGCTTGCCCCGCCGAATGCCTCTACTACCTGGTAAATAAATCGGCTGGATAGTTCAGGTGTAGGCGCAAGCGTGTTGGCAATGCCGCAATACCGGGTCAAATTTTGCGGAGTGGTGAACGAAATGCCCGTTACCCCCGCCCCAAACCGCCCCGGATTAATCCCCAGCAAAAAAACACGGGATCGGTTGTCGGCAAAAAATTTGCTATAAAACGCCTGCACAATGGCCTGCACCGCCGGGGTTTGGTATGGGTTCAGGGCTGATACGCCTACTGGCAGGTCTACCGGAGCAGCCAGGCTCTCATAATACGCAATGGCATGGTCAGCAAATGTCATAGGTAGTTACTGTAACGGGCAGTTGCGGTTTTACTCGATCACGTCGTCGTTTTTCACCGAGCGCGATTTTTTGGGTTGGGACACCGTAAGTTTGCCGAGCTTATAGCTAAAGGTAAGCCGTACGCTGGAGTTGTAGAGATATTGCCGGAAATCCTGGTCGAAGGGGGCCGAGCGCAGTACCGTTACAAAGCGCATGCCGTTGGTCAGGAAGTTCTCGGCAGTGAGGCCAAAGCTACCCCGTTTGTTGGGCAACTCTTTCCGAAGCCCCAGCGAATACTGCACAAACCCCGTGCGGTAGCCCTGCAAATTGATGTTGCGGCCCCGGCTGCCAAAGTTAGCCTGAGCAGCCCAGCCCCGGCCTAACTGAGCCTGCGTATCGAACCGACCGCCCAGGTTGAACCCGGTATTGGTGAGTTGCACCGATAACCCCGTTACATCGGGGGCAAACCCAGTAATGTAGCGGTACATGAGGTCTATGTTGCCACTAATGCTCCATTTAGGGGTGATATTGATGGTAGCAAACAGGTTACTGCCGTAGTTATACTCCTTACCGATATTCTGAAAGGAGGTAATCACAGCACCCGGCAGCGTGTCTGACCGCTGACTGAGCTGCTGAATATCGTCGCGGTTGAGCCGGGTGTAAAGCGAAAAGTTAACATACGTTTTGTTGAGGGTTGTGCTATACCCTAACTCGATTCGGTCGGTGATTTCGGGTTTCAGCAGGGGGTTGCCCACGGTGATATTCTGTGGATTAGCCGCGTTGAAATTAGGGTTCAATTGCTGAATACCGGGTCGCTGAATCCGGCGATTGTAAGCTAGTTTCAGGGTGCTGTTTTCCCCGATTTTTTTAGATATGTTCAGACTGGGTACTATTTTTCCGTACGACGGAATGGCAATGGCTCCTTTCTCGCCCGCCGAAGCCTGTATATCGGTGTACTCATACCGGGCACCCGCTTTCACGGTGATTTTGTTGAGGGTCGTGAGCGAATATGACAGGTAGGCCGCAGCAATGGTCTGGTCGTAATCCAGCGATCCTGCCGGGCGGTTTACATCGGTGGCAAAACCAGAGGTGGCATTAGCTGTCAGGTACTGATATTGACTGCTGACCATCCGCTTAATGGTCTTGACTCCAAACTCTATCGACTGGTTTTTGGTCAATGGAGCTTGGTAATCGGTTTGGAGGGTAAACTCCTGGTTTACGTTGTTGTTGATATTCCGCTGCCGACTGGCGATGTCGTTGGTCAGGCTAAGCAGGTTTGCATCGAAATTATTAGTCAGGTTATTCTGGCTGTACTGCGATGAAATACTCCACTCTGTAGGCTGCCGGTCGTCATTGCGGGGAAATGTATGCACGTAATCGACGTTCACATCGACGGAGTTCGAAAGGTCATGGCTGAATACATCGCGCCGGGAGGGCAGGCTGGGTATGTCACCAATGAGCAGGTTGGTGGTCTGATGCTGATCGCGGTTCATGTTACGCAGGCCAAAACGCACCCCCGCCGTTAGCGACTGGTTTTTAGCCAGGTCGTAATCGAGACCCAGCGCATACTGCCCAAACATGCCCCGGTCGAAGGCATTTGTTTGCTGGCTGGTCAGTACGTTGGTGCCGGCAAAGAGGGTGCGCTGTTCAAGGTCGGAGAAGGATTTGTTGTAAATAGCCCGGCCATTGCCATTCAGGTTTACCCCCAGTTTCCCCTGCCGAAAACTGCCGTTTAGCCCCAGAGTCGAGTTTCGGTTACCCACACCCCCGTCAAGGTCGAGGTGCATTCCCTGTAGAGCATTCTTGCGGGTGATGATATTGATGATACCGCCCGTGCCTTCGGCATCGTACTTGGCCGAAGGCGAGGTAATCACTTCAACCGTTTTTATCAGGTCGGCGGGAATCTGGCGGAGCGCATCGGCCAGGTTACCGGCCAGAATAGACGAGGGTTTGTTGTTGATCAGTACCCGTACGTTGGTGCTGCCCTGCAAGGATAAATTCCCGGCCAAATCGACCGAGAGCATGGGTACTTTTTTCAATACATCGGTGGCATCGCCCCCTCTGGCGGCCAGGTCGCGGTCGGCGTTATACACCAGTCGATCCACTTTTTCTTCAATCAGTGCTCTTTGACCCGTTACGGTCACTTCATTTAGTGTGCGGGTACTGGTCAACATTCTGATGGTACCGAGGTTTAGGTCCTGCCCTTTGGTTACTACAATAGTAGGTACCGTTTTATCGGTAAATCCCAGAAAGGATACGAGCAATTTATAGGTACCCGGAGCCACCCGATTCAGGCTGAATTTGCCTTTGTCGTCGGCCACAGCCCCGTCGATGAGCGTGTTGGAGGCCATGCTGTAGAGGGCTACGGAGGCAAACTCAACCGCTTTGGTAAGGGCAGAGTCCACTACATAGCCCGTCAATTTCGAGTTACCCCGAAGCGGGATAGCCGTTGTCGGGGAGGCTGTGACGGTCGGGCGGGCCTGTACTGGTCGGCTGGAGTCGGCCAGTACGGGCCGGGCCACTGGTAGGGCGGGGCGAGTGCTGGTTGTGTCAGGTCGCCGAAAAGCCGTACTGTCGGGGGTTGGCTGCGAAAAGGCGGTGGTGGTAGCCACCAGCAAGAGTAAGCAGATAAAGCGCATGAGCGTTGTGATAAAGTGTTGTCGTTGAGTAAAGCAAAACTGCAATCTATTGACCAACTTTGGGGCAGAATAAAACCGAATGCCGATTTTTCCGGTCTGAATGACCAAAAATAGACACTATGCGCGGCAGTACCATTTATACCGCAGGCCAGCAACGGGTGCTGCTCATTACCAGCCTGCTTGTGATCGGGGGCTTTATTGTGATTGGGTTGAAAGGGTACGCCACGGCTTTTCTGGGAGCAGGTGTACTCTACGTGGTGTTCAGACCGTGGTTTACGGCTCTGGTCGTCAACCGGGGGTACAATCGGCGGGTGGTGACCAGCCTACTCATTGTGTTTGCCATTGTGGTCATTGTCCTGCCGTTTCTTACTCTAAGCCTGCTGCTCATTGGTCGAATTCAGTACTACAGTCAGCATAACGATCAGATACTGACCCTGGTTAAAAAAGCCGAAGACTTAACGGGATTTCAGATTACCGACCAGCAGAATATCCGATCGATTGTAAAACAGGGAGCGAGCTATGCCAGTAAATTGTTGCCCTCGCTGGCGGGTGGGGCACTCGATTTTCTGGTGATTATTGGGTTGCTGTTTTTCACCTTATATTTCATGTTTGTCGAGCAAGAGGCTTTTCTAAAGGGCCTCCGCAAATACCTGCCATTTCAGCGCGACACGCTGAACGAACTGGGCGAAGCACTGAAAAACAACGTGAATGCCAATGTGCTGGGGCAGGCATTAGTATGCCTGGTGCAGGGAACACTCACGGGCCTGACACTCTGGATTTTTGGCGTACCCGACGCCCCATTCTGGGGTGTAGTTGGTTTTTTTATGGCCTTTATTCCGGTATTGGGTACACCCATCGTATGGCTCCCCGCCGGGCTAATCAAACTCTCGCAGGGCGACACGGGTCAGGGCATCGGCATCCTGATTGTGGGCGTAATCGTGATCATTAACATTGACAACTTGCTCCGCATCATGCTGGCCAAACGCATGGGCGATATTCACCCATTAGTGACATTGGCGGGCATTGTGTTAGGGGTACCCTTGTTCGGTATTCTGGGTTTAGTGCTGGGGCCGCTGCTTCTCTCCTACTTTATTGTGCTCATCAACGTCTTCGAGCGGGATAATCGCCAACTTGAACGCGAAGCCGCCGATGAGCAGTAACAAGAGAAGAACCCCTAAAAATTAGGTTTCAGCAAGTACTTATGATAGAAATCGTCGATGGCTTTGACGGCCTCAGTCGGCGTATCGACTACACTGATGAGGTGGAGGTCTTCGGCGTTGATGTTGTTTTCTAACCCCAGCATCACATTGGTAATCCAGTCTATAAGCCCCTGCCAGTACGATTTTCCAACCAGCACGATGGGGAAGCGGGCAATCTTTTTGGTCTGAATTAAGGTGAAGGCTTCAAACAGTTCATCTAGGGTGCCCAATCCTCCGGGCATCACCACAAATCCCTGGGCGTACTTGACAAACATCACTTTGCGCACAAAGAAAAAATCGAAGTTGATGCTCTTGTCGGGGTCGATATAGATGTTGCTGTGCTGCTCAAACGGCAGTTGGATGTTTAGTCCTACCGATTTGCCGCCCTGTTCGTAGGCTCCCTTATTGCCAGCTTCCATAATTCCCGGCCCTCCCCCCGTAATGACCCCGTAGCCGTGCCGCACCAGTTTGGCCGCCAGTTCTTCGGTCATCTGGTAATAGGGATTGTCAGGTTTGGTACGGGCTGAACCGAAGATAGACACGCACGGGCCAATGCGGGATAATTTGTCGAACCCTTCGACAAACTCGGCCATCACTTTAAAGATTACCCACGAGTCGGCACTTTTAATCTCGCTCCAGTTCCGATCCTGAAAGGCTTCTTTAATCCGTTGCTCATCGGGTGTGAGCAGCATATCGTCCCGTTTGGGCAGGTCTTTAGTAATTTGGGTAGTCGATTGGGTTTCGGACCGGTGAATAGCCGGTGGGGCAGGCTGCGTAACAGGTATTGGGTTTGGTGCTGTTTCGGGTTGGGTGCCGGGTAGCGTCGGCATGTCGTTTTGTTGCATAGCGGTACTGACTGATGAGCGTAATTTTCCACTGGTGGGAAGTAACTAACGTATATTGGCTGAAAAATGTTTACCGAACCCGCTTGAATACGCCTGCCGTTTGGGTTTTTTGGTAATGGGTAGCCAGGGCTGGCACCCGCTGGAAGAGTTTCGTTACAATGTCTTCCCGGTCGATGATGTAATCGGGTAAGTCCAGCCGAAAATGGTCATAGACACTAATGACTGATTCGTAATTATCTAAATTTTTGAGGTCGTACTTGGCTAAATCCCAGTTGAGGTAGGGCGTAGCGGGTCGGTTATGGAGATACGCGCTCAGGTCTTCGCCAATGATGAGCAGTTTGCGGCCCTGAATATTACCGGGTAGGAGTGAGGGTTTGACCCACAGGCTGCTGAGTCGGCCAACCTCTACTCCCGGCAACACGCCCATTGCTCCCTGGTAAAAAACCAGCAGCATCAGTCCCAGCACCACCGTAAAGGAGAGTTCGGCCAGCCACATTTTCCGGGCGTTCTGGAAGAAAATAACGGCGAAAAAAGCCATAGGTGGTACAAAACTCAGGAACAGCATAGGGGCCAGAAAGGGCATCAGCACAATGGTGACCACGGCGGTAATGGCCCAGAACAGCATAATCTGCTGGCAACGTTGCTGAAAATTAACATACCGGGTTCGGGGGTTTACCAGCCTCAAAAAGCCCAGTACGGCCAGGGTGATTGGCACCAGCAGTGATACAAACAACGCCCGAAAATCGCTCAGCCCGTACTGCCGTACCCGAAACACCGAAGCCAGCAGGTTCCGGTTCAGGTCGTCGAGGCTGTTGTTGAAATAATAATACAGTAACAGCAGAAAGACGGGGAAGAAAAAACCGAACAGGGACAGAGAGTGCTGCCGAAAGGTTGCCCCTGTAAAGGCAAGTAACGCCACGGAAAGCCATAGGATAAACAGGGCCGAGGGTAGGTAGAATAGCGCGGCAATACCAATGTAAAAGCCTGCTTCAAACACCTCATCAGTAGCCCCCCGGCGTTCTAACTGGCGGATCAGCGTACCGAAGGCCAACAGCAAAAAGGTGGTGGCCATCAGTACGGGCGAGAGTGTGGTGCAGTCGAAGGAGAGATTCAGGAACAGGGCGTAGAGCAGACCCGGCCAGAACGAACGCTCAGGAAACACCTCGCGGGCACTCATTACGTAATTGAAATACATAATCTGAAACAGCGAGACGATGGTAGCTGTTACTTGAAAAGCCGTATGCGACCGCCCGAAGAGGGTATCCAGTGCCCAGTAGGTGAGGGCTGACAACGGGCTGACACTATCCCAAATATCGTGGTAGAGCATGTATCCCTGCCGCATCTGTTCGCCCACCAGCATCCAGTTCAGCTCCGGGATGAGCAGCGGCAGCGGCTTGGCCAGCAGGGGCAAGCGAATCAGGACCAGCACCAGCAACAGACTGATGTACTGGTAAGGCGCGTTTACGCGGAAGAAACTGAGCAAAACAAGAGGTGGGTTATACGGGTCATTTCCCGTAACGAAATTAAGGCCAATTTCGGCGAAACCGAAAAATAGGCGGATATTTGTAACACATGGAATCGAAACGACAGCAAAAAGTAGCCCGGCAATTGCAGAAAGACCTCAGTGAGATTTTTCAGCGCGAGGTGCCACACCTCTTTAACGGGGCATTTATAACGGTAACTACCGTGCGGATTTCGCCCGATTTGAGCGTAGCACGGGTCTATTTAAGCTTTCTGGCTACAAAAAATAAGCACCTCCTCCTGGAAACCATTCGCGAGAAAAGTCGCACCATCCGCCAGTTACTGGGCGAACGCGTACGCCACCAACTCCGCATTGTGCCCGACGTGCAGTTTTACCTCGACGATACGGCTGACTACGCCGATAAAATGGATAAACTCTTTGCTGGTCTGGAGATACCCCCCGCCCCGGAGGAAGAATGAATCTCTCCTTCTGGATTGCCCGTCGGTATTTTCTGAGTCGCAAAAAGCGGAGCTTTATTAATACGCTCTCGTTGTTATCGATGCTGGGCGTGGGTGTGGGCACAATGGCCCTGGTGGTAGTGCAGTCGGTGTTTAATGGGATGGAAGCCCTGAACCGGCAGATTTTTAAAACCTATGAAGCTGACCTGACCATCTCTCCCCGGCAGGGGAAACGGTTTTTGGCACCTGTAGGGTTACTTAACCGCCTGGAACATTCCCCCGGTATAGCCCTGCTGACTCCCGTAGTGCAGGATAACGCGCTGGCCCGCTACGCCAATGCCCAAACGGTTGTGAAGGTGAAGGGCGTTGCCGATAATTACCTGGAACGTGGCCAGTTAGACTCGTCACTGGTAGAGGGCCGCCTGCGGCTCCGGCGCGATGGGTATAATTATGCCGTAGTAGCCGAGAGTGTTCGGAATGACTTAAGCATTCTGCCCGAAGACATTCTGACCCCGCTGGAACTTTGGTATCCTCAAAATCGCGGAAAAACCCTGAATATACTGTCGGAAGATGCATTCCGGCAGGAACGGCTGAACGTAGCGGGGGTATTTTTTATCGAAGCCCAAACCTACAACGATGTTGTGCTGGCTCCCATAGACCTGGTACGTACCCTGATTGGTTATACCCCCGACCAGGTGACGAGTCTCGAACTGCAATTGAAACCCGGCATCGATGATGAATCCGCCAAAAAAGCCCTGGAAACCCTGGTGGGGCCATCCCTACAGGTGCAAACTCGCGACGAGCTAAACCCCGACCTGTACCGGGCCATTCGAGTAGAGAAACTGTTCGTCACCCTGGCTCTCTCGCTTATCATTCTGGTGGCCTCCATCAATATTTTTTTCTCCTTGTCAATGTTGGTGATCGAGAAAAAAACAGACATCGGCATTCTACGGGCAATGGGTGCTACATCGGGCCTTATTCGGCAGATTTTCGTGGCTGAAGGGGCTATTATCGCCCTGACAGGGGCCATTTTAGGGTTGGGAGTAGGAGTACTGCTATGCCTGTTACAGCAGCAATATGGCTTAGTGGGCTTAGGCACAACAACGGCCATTATCGATGCCTATCCCGTTCAACTCCGCCCACCTGACCTGATGCTGACAACCGGGATCGTGTTAGTAGTTACGTTTGTTACCTCGTGGTTTCCGGCACAACGGGCGACTACCCTACAAACTCACTAAACAGGAAATTTTTGCGCCATACGCTAAAAAAAACACTAAAAATTGTAACTGTTATCCGCTCAAAAGACCTGCCAAATATTTTTAGAGGGTCTTATGGCGGGTAATCGTAAACTTTTGGCGGGCATTTGCTGCCTATTAGTCACCCTGCTACTCCATTTAATAATTTTATGAGTACGCTTACCCATAAAATTGGCTAAAACCGGCACTTTATTTGCACGGTGTTCCTTCGTTAGCCGTATATTTGTTTTACTCTATGCTACCTGTAACCAAACCTATGCACTACGACAAATTTTTCATGCTTTCCTGCCTTTTAGGCGATGAGTTCTACCGCTCTTCTCGCCCTGAAACACATCGGCCTAATCTGGATGATCTGGAAAAACGCTTTCAACGGCTGTATGGTCAGCCTATTGGCGAGTTCATGACGAGTGGTCTCCCTCGATTCATGATGAACAAGAAATTATTGGTTAACGCCCGGTAAACAGTCAGCAGTCTATCCCCATATTTCTGTACTGTCGGAATGCCTCCGCATTGACCTGCTTATTTGTTTTTATTTCGAGGAGTTTTGGGCGGATTCCTAATTCATAAAACGAGTCCAGCACCTGTAATAACCCCGGTAACTCGTGGCAGGTGGTGTAATCGAGGCCAAAATCAGCGGCTGTACGGGCAGCGGTGAGCGTATGGGGAGTTTCAAAATACGTCTCTAACTCAGGCTGTTGGCTAGGCCCGTCGATAATGCGAAAAATATGTCCACCGTTGTTATTGAACAGCACAATGCGCAGATTAGTGGGCAGTGGATGCTGCCAGAGGCCATTTCGGTCGTAAAAAAAAGCCACATCTCCAATACATACTGTAACAATAGCCTGGGTAGCCAGAGCCGCACCAACGGCAGTACTCAAACAACCGTCGATACCACTCGTACCCCGGTTGGCCGATACGCCAATACCCCGGCTGGCATCCAGCCCGCACAGGTTGGCATAACGCACAGGCATACTGTTTGCCAACTGGAGCATCGACTCGTTAGGGAGGGCTTCCAGCAGGGTTTGCATGGCTTGCCAGTCGGTGAAAGGCGAGGTAACTAGGTGTTGTTGCACCCTGCGGGCCGCCCGGTAGTTGGCAGACTGCCAGTGGCTTAAGAAATCCCGCTCGCCCTCGTCTTCCTCATCGCCCTCCCGAAAACGCTGGTAATCAATGTCGGCAAACAGCCGCTCAAAAAAAGCTGCTGGTTCGGCTGGGATCAGCGTTGTCAGCGATTGAAACGAATCGGCAATGCGGTCGGTGGTAGGCTGAATGTGCCAGTGCCGCCGGGCCGGATATTTTCGTAAAAAGGTTTTGAGGTTACGCGACAGTATCCCATTGCCTATTGTAATGAGTAACTCCGGGCGTAATAATTCCAGAGCAATGGGATCAGTGCTGTCCAGTAAAGTATCACTTTGTGTTATAATCACCTCACCCCCCCGGTGTTGGTTGCTGATAATTTCGGCCACAATGGGTACGCCCAAGTCCTCACCAATCTGTTGCAATACTGTTTGCAACGCGGGGTTGGGTGGCAGTTGGCCCACCACAATCAGTTTTCGTTCAGCCTGCTGCCATTCGTCCAGCAGTCGATGCCAAACGTCAGGGGGCAATTGGGGGGAGGTAGGTAGCTGCTCAATAACACGTACTGCACCGGCCAGTAGCCTATCGTCAGGTTTCGGGTAAAAGGGTTCGCGTAGCGGAACGTTAATATGTACAGGGCCATATGGAACCGACTGACTCAAATTGATGGCTTCATTGGTGGTGCGTTCAATAAACCAGCGGGCATCGGCGTGGGAATAATCGGCGGGGAGGTCATACCCACGCTTGACGTGCGACCCAAAAAGACCGGCTTGTACAATGGTCTGCCCGTCCTGTTGATAGACCCATTCGCGGGGGCGATCGGCAGTGAGTATCAGCAAGGGGATTTCCTGGAAATACGCTTCTACTACGGCCGGGCTGAGGTTATACACCGCACTGCCCGATGTGCAGACAATGGCTACGGGCCGCACCCGTCCCTCGGTTCGGTGTTGCTGTGCCAGGCCCAGCGCAACAAAACCTGCCGACCGTTCGTCGGGTACAACCCGCGTGGTAAATTTTCCGTGCCGGACAAACGCCAGAGTCAAGGGAGCCGAACGCGAACCGGGAGAGATCAGCACCTCGCGAATACCTTTCTGGTACAGCAACTCGACAAGATCGACAATGGGTTGGAGAACAGGCATACTAGATAGATAAGAGAATAATGGTCAATGACCAATAGGCAAGTCGCTATTGGCTATTAACCTGAGGTTATCGACTTGAAAAATAGGCTCGAAACTCGACGAGTTCAGTCAACTCAATGTCCACATAGTTGCTAAAGAGCCGGTCGCCGGCAAATGCTAGTTTCTCCGCTTATGAACCAATATCCAAGCGGGTATCGAAACACTTTGGCTACTTCGGTAGGCGAGAGGGCAACGACAAGGTTATTGGCACCGTACGAAAGCTGATTCGGATAGCGGGTCATGGTTGGTTAATGCAATACGGTAAAGACCAGTTCCCGCAGAATGTCGCCCTCATTGAGGGTGGGCGAGTCGATACCTTTGCTCTGCCCGTCGGCCCGGCGCAGGGCGTGGATAATGTCGGCCACTTTCAGCAGCGGGTACTGCCGGGCAGCCTGCTGGTAGTCTTTCACAAAAAAGGGGTTTACGCCTAACACACTGGCCAGCCCTTTATCGGTCTGGTCTTTACTAGCCTGAATCAGCAGCACCTTGCTGAAATACGCGAATAGTTGCGCCAGAATAACGACAAGTGGGTTGTCTTTGGGATTGCGGGCAAAATAATCGATAATTCGGTTGGCTTTCAGTACATCGCGGGTAGCCAGGGCTTTCTGTAGCTCAAACACGTTATATTCTTTGCTGATGCCCACAAACCGTTCTACCGTGGCTGCCGAAATCTCTTCGTTCACGGCCAGGTTAATCAGAATTTTGTCCACCTCACTGGCTATCCGCTTCAGGTCATTGCCAATATGATCGACCAGCATCTGGCAGGCTTTAGGGCTGACTTTAGCTCCCTGGGTACGGCAATAATCGCCTACCCAGTCAACTAGTTTATTGTCGTAAAGCTTTTTGATTCCCAGCAAGGTGCCTTTGTTGCCGAAGGCTTTTACCCAGGCTTTACGCTCATCGAGACCGGGCTTGCCGTCTTCTTTCACAAAGCAAAGAACCAGAATCGTGCTGGTTAGTGGGTTCAGGGCGTAATCTTCCAGCAGACTCTGCGCCGATTTGTCGCCGATACCCGCCAACTGCTGGGCTTCTTTTACGACCACCAACTGCCGCTCAGCCATGAATGGGTAGCGACGGGCGTAGTTCAGCACAGCCCCCACATCGGAGTCTTTACCAAACAGTACAAACTGGTTAAACCCGCGCTCAGCTACAGGTACAACTAGTTTCTCCAATTCATCAGCCACCCGGTCGAGGTAGTACGGCTCATCTCCATGCAGTAAATAGACAGGAGCGAACCGCTTGGCGCGAATATCTTTCAGCAGGGAGTCAACAGCAGGAATCAACGTGTAGCAAGTAAGTTACTATTAACTTAAGAGTTAGCTGGCCGGAATACCTAATTGTTTATGGAAATAGCGGGCCATATCGAGGGTAAGGGGTTTACGGCGATTCAGAATAGCGGATACATAACTTTTACTTCCCAATTTGCCAACTAAATCTTTGTTTTTCAGTCCTTTTTCGGTCATTTTCAAGCGAATCGCATCAATTGGGTCAGGGGCTGGGATTGGATAGTGATCGTCTTCGTAAGCTTTTATGAGCAATAAGGCCACTTGCAAATCCTCGCCTGTGGGTGAATCAGGAATCGGCTTTGCATCAAATTGGGCATCAACCCAATTGAGCAGTGCATCATACTCCTCTTCAGTTTTGATTAGTTTTAATTTCATAAAGGTTTATAGCTAACTGTTGCCACTTCTATTCGGTCATACTCACTATGTGTACCGAACCACTTAATCTGGATAACCTTATAGTCGAAGACCATCCGAATAACTAATCGGTACTTATTGCCAAGTATATTAAACACTACCCGATCATCACCTACTATACTGGCACTGGGATAAACTGTCTTCAACTCATTAAAACTGGCAAAACTGTATTGCTCTATTTCGGCATACCATTGCTGCAATGCTTTAGAGGCTGGCGGATAGAGCGTACAATAAGCCAACAAAGTGCGACGCGCTATAATATTAAACATGTTAACTACAAAAAAGTTTACTTATAGTGAACAAGCCCTGTTACTCAATCACCGGATAGCCTTTATCAATCCAGTCAGTTTTTAGATTTGTGCTTAGGTTCAACAGTTTGGCGTTGGTGAATTTGAGTTTGTTAAGTAGCGTAAAAGCCGGGCGCACATTGGGGCAGCGGGTAAACGGACAGCAGCCGCAGTAGATAACTACCTCCCGGTTGCGGTCTACCGGTTGCAGCAGTGCTTCTAATTTAGCTAGATTCGGGGCTTCGCTGCCGGGGCCGATAGCCACCGATGTTTTGATGGTGGCTGCCGGGCCGATGCTGATAATGAGTGGCTTATTAGAGCCAGGACTGTTAATGGTTTCGGCCAGTATAGCCGGTTCCATCAATTGAAAGGGTGTCCACGGTTCGGCCTGTTTGTCAGCAAAGGTGAGGGCCACGCTCAGTAGCCCAACGAGAAAGAGGATAGAAAGAGCCGTTGTTTTCATAGCGATAATGCCAGCAGTAGGTTAGTTAGCAGACAAAGTTAACACCGATATTCGCTAAAAATACGTACAGCT
>JBBQUC010000050.1:0-13818 GCA_038212815.1 Cytophagales bacterium | reverse complement strand
TGGCTTATACCCAGTTGAACGGCTACCTGCCTGAAGCGGTAACTCAGGGGCTGCCCGCCCTTTTTTTCCAGCACATAGACGTATGATTTACCCCCAAAATTTACCACGGCAGCATCAGGCAAGACCGATAGGGGTTGCGTGGTAACGGCAATCTGAGCGGTCACGTACCCCCCCGGAATGTACTCGTCAGACCAGTTGGTGGGGCTGGCCAACACCGGAATGGTCCGGTCAGCAGCAATGGACTTGCCTTTCAGAAAGATGGTGGCCCGGTGGGTTGCCGTGGCATTGTTGCCCACGGCAAACTGCACCACTTGCCCGGCATGAACGCGGCTAATGTCTTTCTCGAAAATGCTGAGGTGAACGTGTAAGTCATGCACATCCGTTACCTCCACAATCACATCGGCGGGGTTGACATATCGGCCATTATTGACTGGCACACTGGTTACGTAGCCCGACACCGGCGATGGCACGGCAATGGTGCGGGTAAGCCGATCGGCGCGTAAGGTGGCGGAGTTGATGTGCAGCAGGGCCAGCCGCTGGCTAAGACCGGCCAGTTGGGCCTGCAAACTCTGGCGGTCGGCGCGGGTTTTCTGAACCACTTTCAACGCGTTTACATTCTCGCGGCTTAATTCCTGCTGGCGGGCATATTCCAGGTCGGCGTATTCCAGTTTGGCTTTGGTATCTAAATAATCCTGTTGCAGTCCAATGTAGTCGGGATTTTCGAGTACGGCCAGGGTTTGGCCTTTCCGCACATGGGTACCGGGTTCGAGTTTGATGCTGCGGATATACCCGCCATACGGCATGGATACGCTCACCTGGCTTTGGGGGGGTACATCCAGCACGCCGTTTACGTTCAGCAGGGTGTTGAGCGTGCGGTATTCCGGCTCACCAACCTGCATCCCCACCACATCATACTGCGCCTGAGTAAGGGTAACGGTAACGGGGGCATCGGTGAGCGTAGTGGTGGAATCGGATTTACCGGCGGTATTGTCAGGTTTACCCTCGCCCGACCCGCAACCCATCAGCAAAATAGGTAGCAGCAGTGCGATGAATAGAGCGGTGGGGTTGATCATATAGTAACAGGTCTAAAAACTAATCGCCAAGCAGGTATTCGATATACAGCACCGACTGGTTATACTGATTGAGAAGATCGAGGTAGCTGGCCCGGATATTCAGCGACTGCTGTAGAGCGAGGGTAAACTCGACATACCCAATATCGCCCCCCTGAAACGCTTTGCGGGCATTGGCCTGGATAAGCTGCGCTTGCGCCAGTCCATTCTGCTCATAGTACTGTAGCGCCTGCCGGTACTGCTCATATTGCTGGGAAGCCTGCTCAACCTGCCACTGCAACGCCTGCTGCCCACTTTGCAGCTCCGTTTGGGCAATCTGCTCCCCCAGCCGGGTGGCATCAATCCTGGCTCGCTGGGGTTTGGTCTGTAGCAGCAGCGATACGCCAATATGCCCCCCAAAAAACCGGTGTCCGGCTCCGTAATACGTTTCGGTATTGTTGAAAATCTGCGACCCGACGATGGTTTGCGAGAACATCCCCACCGTTAGGTCGGGTTTGAGCCGGGCCTGCTCTACCAGCCGGGTTTGTTGCGCCAATACCACTTGTTGCCGCAGTTGAGCCAGCAGGGGGTTGCGGACAGTCGTCAGGCTGTCAAAAGGCAGGGTCAGTACCCGCCTGGCAAGCGGTCCGGGAGTCGCATCAAGGGGAGTGGGACTGTTCAATGCCGTTTGCAGCCGGGTGCGGGCAGCCGTTAGGCTAGCCGTATTTTGAGCCAGCTTCACCCGCCCGTCGGCCAGTTGAATCTCGGCGGTAGATTTCTCCAGTGAGCTAGCCTCCCCTGCCCGCAGCCGCAGGGTGGCGGCCCGCACAAACTCGACCAGTACGGAGTCTTGCTGCCGAAACAGGTGTTCGCGCTCGTGGAGGTAGCTCAGTTCATAATACGCTGATTTTACGGCATACTGTACCTCGTTGCGGCTGACTTCCAGCGCCGTTTCTCGACTGTGGATGGTGGCATCGGCCAGGTCGGCCTGTCGGCGAAGCAGGGTTGCATTGGGAACAATCTGACTGACGGTTAGGTTGTTATCAAACTTTCGGCTATTAATCTGCCCCATCGTACCCGTTATGGTTGTGCGGCCATAATCATACACACTTCGGCGCAGGGCCTGCTGCTGCCCCACCTGCAAGCCGCCAATCTGAATCTGTGGGTTGCGGGTTGCGGCTTCCAGAAGGGCCTGGTCAAGGGGCAGCGTCCGCACAGGAGCGGGTTGGGCATATCCCTGCCGGGCCACCAGCAAGAGCAACACCATGCCTACCGATGTCGTCGCTTTTTTAGGCAAGCGCCCCAGCCGGGTTAGCCCCCGCTCAAAATAGGTATAGAGAATGGGGAGGACAAACAAGGTCAGCAGTGTAGCCGAGATTAGCCCACCAATCACCACAGTTGCCAGCGGTTTTTGCACTTCGGCCCCGCCAGAGTTCGAGATGGCCATCGGAATAAACCCCAGCGAGGCTACCAAGGCAGTCATGAACACGGGCCTCAGCCGCACCTGGGTGCCGCGCCGGATAATCTCTCGCATATCGGTTAGTCCTTCGTCATGCCGCAGCCGGTTAAACTCGCCAATCAGCACAATGCCATTTAGCACAGCAACACCAAAGAGGGCAATAAACCCCACCCCGGCAGAGATGCTGAAGGGCATACCCCGCAGCAGCAGAGCCAGTACTCCCCCAATGGCTGCCAGCGGAATGGCTGTGAAAATAAGCAGGCTTTGCCGCACCGACCGAAAGGTGAAATACAACAGGGCAAAAATCAGGGCGAGGGCCACTGGTACGGCAATCGACAGCCGCCGTTTGGCTTCAATCAGGTTCTCGAACTGACCGCCATAAGTAATGGAGTAGCCGGGGGGCAATTTTATGTGTTTATCTACTTTTTGCCGCAACTCACCGACAATGCTTTCTACGTCGCGGTTGCGCACGTTGAACCCCAGCGTAATCCGCCGGTGGGTATTGTCGCGCTGAATCTGGTTGGGAGCCAGTTCCATGCTGACCTGCGCCAGTTGGGCCAGTGGCAGTTGCCCATTTGGGCCAGCAATGTACAGATTTCGTACATCATCGAGGGTTTGCCGTTTGTCAGAAGCCAGTCGCACCACCAGGTCGAAGCGTTTTTCGCCCTCATATACCTGCCCGGCTATTTGCCCGGCAAAAGCCGTGTTGATGGTTCGGTTTACGTCGGATACGTTCAGGCCATATTTGGCAATCTGGTTACGGTCTAGTTTGACCAGAATCTGCGATAGCCCTTCTACCTGCTCTACGTACAAGTCTTTAGCTCCGTCGATGGTGCGGATTAAGGTGGCTACTTTAGCGGCCTGCCGACTTAACTCGCCCAGGTCATCGCCGTAAATTTTTAGAGCTACATCCTGCCGGACACCCGTCATTAATTCATTGAACCGCATCTGCACGGGTTGCTGAAACCCAAACGATACCCCCGGCAGCACCGAGAGTGCAGCGGCCATTTTTTGCGCCAGTTCGTCGCGGCTACCCGCACTCGTCCATGCTTCTTTTTTCTTCAGGATCACCATCAAATCCGAAGCTTCTATCGACATGGGGTCGGTGGGAATGGCGCCCGACCCAGTTTTGCCAACCACCTGCTCCACTTCAGGGAATTGACTGAGCAAAATCTGCTGGGCTTTGGTAGTAGCCTCCACCGATTCGCTCAGCGAGCTACCCGTCAGCACACGGGTATCGACGGCAAAGTCGCCTTCATCGAGGGTAGGCAGAAACTCGCCCCCCATGCGGTTGAATAAAACTACGCACAACGCCAGCAAGCCCGCTCCTACCGCCAACACGGGCAATCGGAAACGCAACGCCCGCAGCAACAGGGGTTCGTAGGCCCGGTGGAGCCGCACCATGAGCCGATCCGAAAACGTGTTCCGGTGCCTGACGGTCTTGTTCAATAGCACCGATGAAATCATCGGCACGTACGTCAGCGACAGGATAAACGCACCCAGAATGGCAAACGCTACCGTAAGGGCCATGGGCCGGAACATCTTGCCTTCTACCCCGCTTAGGGCCAGCACGGGCAGATACACAATCAGAATAATGATCTCGCCAAAAGCCGCCGAGTTCCGAATCCGACTGGCCGACTCATAAACCTCCTCGTCCATTTGGGTTTGAGTAAGCGTACGGTCGCGGTTACGGAGCAGGATGTGGTGCAGGGTGGCCTCGACAATGATAACGGCCCCGTCCACAATCAAGCCAAAGTCGATGGCTCCCAGGCTCATCAGGTTGCCCGACACGCCAAAGACATTCATCAGGCTAATGGCAAACAACAGGGCCAACGGAATAACCGAAGCCACGACCATTCCCGCCCGCCACTCGCCGAGCAGCAACACCAGCACGAAAATAACGATCAGGGCACCCTCGGCCAGGTTACGGGTAACGGTACCAATGGCACTATCCACCATTTTGGTACGGTCCAGAAACGGAATGATCTCGACCCCTTCAGGTAGGGTTTTGCGGATTTCGGTGATTTTGTCTTTTACCAGGTTGATTACTTTCGAGGAGTTTTCGCCCTTGAGCATCATCACCACGGCTCCTACTACCTCGCCCGTGCCGTTGCGCGAAATAGCCCCGTAGCGCACGGCACTGCCCATCTGCACAGTGGCTACATCGCGGATACGAATGGGCAGCGGTACGGCGTTCCAGGACTGATCATTTAGGTGCACTACTACAGTGCCAATATCGTCGGTAGAACCCAGCAGGCCATCGCTGCGGATAAAGTACGCGTTTGGTTTTTTGTCGATATAGGCCCCCCCCGTGTTCTGGTTATTCTTCTCCAGGGCCGTAAACAGGTCGGCAATGGTGAGGTTCAGACTCCGCAATTTGTCGGGATCGACCGCAATTTCGTACTGTTTAATCTGCCCACCCAGGCTGCTCACATCGGCCACACCGGGAGTGCCCAGCAATTGCCGCCGGATAATCCAGTCCTGAATGGTGCGTAGCTCGGCCAGCGAGTAGCGGGTTTCGTACCCTTTTTTGGCCACTACCGTATATTGAAAAATTTCGCCGAGGCCCGTGGTAACCGGAGCCATTACTGGCATACCTACCGAAGCATCGGACGGTCCCCGCGGAATCTGGTCTTTTACGTTCTGGAGCCGCTCGGCAATTTGCTGCCTGGCCCAATATACATCCGTCTCATCGCTAAACACAACTGTAACGATGGAGAGACCAAAGCGCGAAAACGACCGAAGCTCGATCAGGCCCGGAATATTAGCTAACCCTACCTCGACCGGAAACGTAACTAGGCGTTCAATGTCCTGAGCCGCCAGCGAGGGGCTTACCGTGATAATCTGTACCTGGTTGTTGGTAATGTCGGGTACAGCGTCGATGGGGAGTTGAGTGACCGACCAACCACCCCAGATAACCAGGATGAGGGTTAGCAGGCCCACAATGAGTTTGTTCCGAATGGAAAACAGAATGATTTGGTCAAGCATTACAACACAGGCGAGTAATCAGAAGATAAGGCCAACGGCGACGTTTTGTTATGAGAAAGGAGAAAATAGGAATGAGTAAAGATAGCGAAAAATGCGAAGCTCCTTTTTTAAAACCTTTTCGGGCCGTTCGGCGTATATCCTTCTAAACAAGCAGACAACCATGACACGACAAGCTATCTTGCTGGCAACACTACTCATTGGCATTGGGTTATGCGCCTTTACCCCAGTCCCCATCGCCCCCGTTGACCACAGTACGTACGACCGGATTCTGAAAAAATACGTGAATGAAAAAGGACTCGTCAATTACAAGGGGATTAAAGCCGACGAGAAAGAACTGAATCAGTATCTGGACATGCTGAGCAAAAACGCCCCCGCCGACGACTGGAGCAAGAAAGAGCAGATGGCTTACTGGATCAACGCCTACAACGCCTATACCATCCGGCTTATTTTAGACCACTATCCGGTGAAAAGTATCAAAGACATTGGGTCCAAAATTAAGATTCCGTTTGTAACAACCCCCTGGGCCGCAAAGTTTTTCACCATTGGCGGAAAAAAAATGAGCCTGGATAACATCGAACACGGCACCCTACGCAAAAAGTACGACGACCCCCGGATTCACTTTACCCTGGTGTGTGCCTCCATCTCTTGCCCCCGGTTGCGGAATGAAGCCTATACGGCTGACAAACTGGAGCGGCAGTTAGACGATCAGGGGAGTGATTTTCTGAACAACCCGGCCAAAAATAAGCTCGCCAAGGACAAAGCCGAACTCTCGAAATACTTCGACTGGTACAAGGGCGACTGGAACGACAACGGACAGTCGGTGGTGAAATGGGTGAATAAGTACGCCAACACCAAGATTACGGACAATACCCCCATTTCGTACCTTGATTACAACTGGAACCTGAACGAGCAATAAGCCACCGTGCACTGTTTTGGCTACATGCTGCTGGGGCTGTTTGGGTTACCCCTGCTTAGTCAGGGGCAGCCCAAACAGCCCCAATTCATTCCCGAAACCCGCCAGTATGCCATTGAGGTGGCGGGCGTTCGGGTAGGTACGCTTACGGCCACCCGAACCCCACGCGCTAACCGCGAGGTGCTTTATACGCAGATGAGCGAGGTAAAAGTCAATTTTCTGGTGTATAAGCTAACTGTTTACTACAAAACCACCAATCTCTTTCGACGCGACCAACTGGTGCTTGCTACGGTCGATGCCCACACCAATAAAGGCGATTTCACCACCCGCACTGAGTGGAAAGGCGATCATTACGAGATGCTGGCCAACCAGTATAAATATACCCGCCGGGCCACCCAAACTACCCCTATCGACTATACTCTCAGCAACCTGTATTTCAGCGAGCCAACGGGCCACAGTACGGTTTATAGTGAATATTTCGGCGATTATTTTACCCTCACCGAAGGGGTTCGCCCTCCGGCTGGCACTCGGTCTGCTGCAAAACACACCTACCGCGCTCAGCGCGAAGGCCGTCAGGATGAGTATATCTATGAAAATGGCCAGTTGGTAAAGATCATTAAAATCAACCCTATCAAGAATTTTGTGGTGCGGCTGACCTCACCCCTTACCCCCTCTCCTTCAAGAGGAGAGGGACCGGGCTGATTCCTATGGTTTATGCAAGCGCGGGCGTATAAATTTTGTCCTATTTTTTGCCCCGCTGCACGACCGAATAAATCTGGTGGATGAGTTTGTTGCGAACGGCATTCAAGACTACCATTTTGTGTAATTGTTTAGGTAAGCCATTTGGTAATCACTTCAATTTTCCCATCTGTTCTACATTCCGCCGGGTATCTAGCTTGGCTGATTGGGCCAGTTCCATTGCTTTTTGGGCGGCTTTCTGAGCATCGGCTACTTTACCCGCCCGCCGGTGAGCTTCGGCCAGTTCATAGTACAGATCGGCTTGCTCTTTGGGGGCGGGTTTCAGGGCCAACGCTTTCATCAGCCATTTTGCTACGGTGGGGGCATCCGTGGCATCGGGGCTACTGCGGTTGAATAGCCGGGATACATAGAGGTACTCCGGCACCACAAAATCGTTGTTGGCAACCTGGCTATCCATGCGGGCAATGGCTTTGGCCGTTTGTTTCGTGCGGAAATAGGCGTTCACCTCTGGTAACAACGTACGGTTGGCAGCTACGCTGGGTGAAATTCCGATTTTAGCTAGGCCCTGCCGCACTTCCAGAATCTTAGCGGGTGAGTACTTAGCCCCTCGGCTGCTGAATAAAGATGACATTAGAATATTCTCGGCCACGGCTTTCACCGATTCCATCGAGTAGGCTTTATACGCCGACGGATAGTCGAAGAGGTACTGTGCCAGAGGGTTATCCATGTCGAGCACAATTTTTTGCAGCACCAGCCAGTTGGTGGGGTTGTTATACGAACTGGCCGGTTGCTGTTTGGCATACTCCTCTGCCGCTTTGATATTGGCTACTGTGTCGCGGGTAATTTTGGCGTACATGGCGTAATCGACCAGAAAATTCTCGTTCCGATCACCCTGCGTAAACCGTTGCGCCATTGTCTGGCTGCGCTGGGCGGGGTTCACCGCGTTGTTGCCATGCCGGATAATCTCGTCGGTGGTATTATTAGACATCGCAAAGTGAATCAGGTTCTCCTGCGGGTCGAAGAACAGAAACAGCGGCAGCGAGGGTACATACAGTTTGCGCCGTTCCATAAACGCCCGCGTTTCGGGCAGGCCAATATCAAGCTTGGTGCTGATAAACTTATCGTTATAGACCTTGCCCACACGCTTATCGGCCAGGGTAGGCATAAATCCTTGGCAGATATGGCATTGGGGCGAATAAATCTCGACAAATACGGGTTTATTGGCCCGGCGGGCGGCTTGAAACACCTCGGCAATGGGCACCTGCCGAAAATTAATTCCACCCTTCTGGGCGAGCAGAGTCTGGGTGGTTAATAGGAAGAGAAGGGTTATCTTTTTCATGTATCTGTAAAATTAGCCTATTACCGCCCCGGCACTGCGGTAATAGCAACGAATAAACTATTGGTTTTCTTTCCGCATTTCCTCTTCGACACGCTTGCTGAGTTGGCGGCAGAGGGATTCAATGTCGGTAGCCATTTGCAAATCACCAGTAGCAGAGCGGGCGGTGTCGGCCAGGCCGGTCATGATTTCGATCATAAACCGCTTCATATCCCCTACCTCCATCTCTTTAGTCCATAAGTCAATTTTGAGGGTGCTACGGTGATAATGATCCCAGAGGCCGATGGCAATGGCACGAGTGTCGCTCAGCCCTTCATTAGGGTTGTCGGTGGCATCCCAATAAATCTTATCAGGAACGTTCTGGTCGTCTAGCTCGACCGTGAAGTGAATATCTGACTTACGCATACCGCAAAGTTACGCATAGTTTGTAGTTCGTAGTTTGTGGTTTGTGGTTGCTGACTCGCCAAACAACCACAAACTACGAACCAAAAACCATAAACTACTTCTTGCGTCGGCGGGGCAGGCGAAATAGTTTGGCTCCTTCATCGTCGGGGGTTTGGTCGCCGAGCAGGATGCCCCAGGCCTCCATTCCCTCTACGCGGTCGAAGATTACTTTCATCATGGCAATGGCCGGAATAGATAGAAACATACCCGACACGCCCGCAATGGCCCCACCCATTAATACGCCCACGATGGATACCAGGGCATTGATTTTCACTTTAGACCCTATGATAAAGGGTACTAAAAAGTTGTTATCAATAAACTGCACCAACAGGAACACCACTACTACACCAATCAGTGTGGCCGAGTCGGGCTGGTTAACAAAGGTGATTAACACGGTAAGCCCAATAGCCACTAAACCACCTATATACGGAATAAGGTTAAGGATAGCGGCCAGCACGCCCAGCATAATTGAAAATTGTACGCCCAGCAGGAGCAGTCCTATCGAGTTAAGCGCAGCCACTGTAAGGGTTTCGAGCATGAGACCCACCATGTAGCTTTGAATCACTGATTTAATCTCACCCATTACTTCGCGTACCCGACTGGCATGATTGGTGGCAAAAAGGCACATCACAAAGTGCATCATCATGGTGCGGTAGTATAGCAGCAGGAATACGTAAATGGGCAACAGGAGCAATGTGCCGAGTGGCCCGGTAATGGTGCCTAATGGATCGTCGCCCTGCAACGTTTCAACAGTCTGAGCCTGGGCTTTCTGCAAATACTTTGCCTGGTCACGGTAGCTCACGTTGTACTCCCGGCGCACCCACCGTCGGGCGTTAGTATAGAACTCGTTCAGGTTATGCTTGAGCTTAGGTATGTCGTCGGTGAAGTCAGCAATCTGCATCGACAGTATGACCGTGATGCCCGCAATAACCAAAATGGCCAGCAGGAGTGCCAGACTAATGGCCACGACCTTGTGCATCCCCCGTCGTATTAGCCAGTCTTCAACAGGGCGCAGCAATACGGCCAGTAGCCCGGCTAATGCCAGCGGCACCAGAATATCCTGCCCCATATATAAGGCAGCAACCAGCAAAGATAGCCCCAGCATGGTCAGGGCAAAACGTTGGTAAAAGGGAGATTCAGCCATGTAAAGAGCCAGAGAGTGAACGAGTGAAACGAGTGAATGCGCCAGGGAGGTTGACTGAGCGACTATAAAATATAACAGGTAACTCTACGCTGCGCTGGATGTTTTAGATACCTGTATACCGGCATCTAAAACATCCAGCGCAGCGTTCACTCTTTATACCCTTACCTCCCTCCAAACACGCGCTTCAGCAGATCGGTGATGCGGGCGGCTGGGTTTTCGCGGATTTTCTGTTCTTCCTGGGCAACCAGCAGAAACAGCCCATTGACGGCTTGCTGGGTGGCATATTCCGTTAGGTTGGGATTCACTTTTTGCACAAACGGCAGTCTATTATACGTCGTTACCAGATCGCCATAGTAGCGGGTAGCGTTGTTCTTTCTGAGGGTGCTATCCACAATGGGAGTAAACTCCTGGGTGAGTTGCACGCCGGTTGTCCGGCGCAGGTATTGAGTAGCTGCATCGTTGCTACCCCGCAAAATTCCGATGGCATCCTGGATGCTCATGGAGGTGATGGCCTTAAAAAATACGGGCTTGGCTTTTTTAGCGGCATCTTCGGCAGCCCGGTTTAGCGACAGTTCAAAGTTATCGACCTGCTTATTGAATCCTAGTTGCCGCAACCGGGCTTCTACTTTCTGGGCTTCGGGCGGAAACAGTATTTTGATGAATGGGTTCTTGAAGTAGCCATCCACCGCCGATGCCTGAGCCGAGCCTTTGCTGATGCCCACCTGAAGGGCTTCTTTCAGCCCGGCAGCAATTTCATTGGACGAGAGAGAACCACCCGACGCAGCCGTTGCCGATGAAGTAACAGCTTCGAGCACTTTACCAAACCAACCGCCACTGCGTTTGGGCTGGGTAGAATCCTGCGCCTGGGTAGTCAGCGATAGGCCCATCAACAGAGCCGGGAGAAGCATCTTTTTCATTCGATAAAGCGATTTTTGTACTTTTGACAGCAATTACTGCACAAAGTAAAATGAACAGGCTTACTTTTTTAGATTAATATGCTCAACACCATCCGTGCCGAAGTCGTTACGATTGGCGACGAAATTTTGTTCGGCCAAATTACCGACACCAACACGCAGTGGATCAGTACCGAACTGACCAGCATCGGCATTCGGGTGATCCGCAAAACCTCCGTGGGCGATCAGGCTGAAGCTATTCTGGACGCGCTGCACGAAGCCTACCAACGCGCCGATGTGATTATCCTGACCGGTGGCCTCGGCCCTACCAAAGACGACATCACCAAGAAAACCCTCTGTCAGTATTTTGGGGTAGGGATGGTTAGAAACCAGACCGCTCTCGACCTGGTGACAAGTTTTTTTGAGAAACGGGGGCGGGCCATGACCGAGATTAACCGCTCCCAAGCCGACCTGCCTGCCAACGCGGTGTATATCCAGAACGACTGGGGTACGGCTCCCGGCATGTGGTTCGAGCAGGACAGCAGGGTTTATGTTTCGCTGCCGGGGGTACCCTTCGAGATGAAAAACCTGATGACCCACCGGATATTGCCCCGCCTGAACGAACACTTCCAAACGCCCATTATCAAGCACCAGGTAATTCGTACCATTGGCATTGGCGAGTCGTTTCTGGCCGAGCGGATCGAAGCCTGGGAGGATGCCCTGCCCCCACACATTAAGCTGGCTTACCTGCCTCACTTTGGACAGGTGCGATTACGGCTCACCGGCACGGGTCAGAACGAGGAACAATTGCAACAGGAACTCGACGAACAGAAGGCCCGTCTGCTGCCCCTTATCGACAAGCATGTGTATGGATATGGCGAGGAGGAGATTGAAGTTGTTGTGGGGAGGTTGCTGGCCGAGCGCAATCTTTCGCTCGGTATTGCGGAGAGTTGTACGGGCGGGGAGGTAGCGGCTACCATGACTAAAATACCAGGCGTGTCGGCCTGTTTTTGGGGTGGGGTGGTTAGTTACAGTAACCCCGCTAAAGTAAAACTGCTGGGAGTGAACCAGGAAACCCTCGACCAGTTCGGAGCCGTAAGCGAGCAGACCATTATCGAGATGGCCGAGGGGGTACGCCGGTCACTGGATACCCGCGTTGGCATTGCTACCAGCGGTATAGCCGGGCCAGAGGGCGGCTCCGACGAGAAGCCCGTTGGCACCGTCTGGATTGCCTGCGCCACCGACCAACGTACCGTTACCCGCCTGCTTAAACTTGGGGTCCACCGCGAACAGAATATCCTGCTCGCCACCACCTACGTGCTGAACTTGCTGCGCGAAGAACTCTTAGGCATTAACCTTTAATCAACATGGCCCTTATCAACATGGTTATGCCCAGCATGGGCGAGAGTATTATGGAATGCACGGTTATCCAATGGCTCAAACAGCCCGGCGACCGGATTGAAGCCGACGAATCGGTGCTGGAAGTAGCCACCGATAAAGTGGATACCGAAGTTCCCGCGTCTGAAACGGGGGTGCTGGTAGAGCTACTGGTGCAAGCTGGCGATGTGGTGGCGATTGGTGCTCCCGTTGCCCGTATCGACACGGAGGTAGCTGCCCAAACCAGGCCCGTCAGTACCTCGCCCGCGCCACCGGCGGCCACTCCACTCACCGAAGTTGTTCCGCTAGCTGTTGCAACCCAGCCTGAAGCGAGCGACCAAGTGGCGGTAGCCTACAGCCTGGAGGCCAGCATTTCGGCCATGAGTAGCCGCCCCGCTCCTGCCGAAACCCCTATTTTTGCCGACCGGTTTTACTCGCCCCTCGTGCTGAATATTGCTAAAGAAGAAAGCGTGAGCCGCCCCGAACTCGACCGGATTCCCGGCACAGGAGTTGGCGGCCGACTGACCAAAAAAGACATACTCACTTACGTTATGGACCGGGTAGAAGGCAACCTCCACTCTCCTGCCAACTCCACCCCAAAATCCCCGAAGTCCCAGGCTCACAGCCCACAGCCTACTCCCGTCCGCTCTCTCAACGGCCAGAATGATATTATCCAGATGGACCGGATGCGGAAACTGATTGCGCAACGGATGGTAGAGTCGAAGCAGATTTCGCCCCACGTTACCTCGTTTGTGGAGGCCGATATGACGGGCATTGTGCAATGGCGCACGGCGCATAAAGAGAAGTTCCAGCAGGAGACGGGCGAGAATCTGACGTTTATGCCCCTGCTGATTCAGGCTGTGGTAAAGGCTATTCACGATTTTCCGCTCATCAACTCGTCGGTGGAGGGCGATACCATTGTGGTCAAAAAAACCATCAACATCGGCATGGCCGTAGCCCTGCCCAGTGGCAACCTCATTGTACCCGTCATCCACGATGCGGGCCAATATAACCTGGCTGGCCTCACTAAGCGGATCAACGACCTCACCCGCCGGGCCAGGGCCAACAAGCTTACCGCCGACGATCTGGCGGGTGGCACCTATACAGTCTCCAACATAGGCACGTTTGGCAACCTCATGGGTACACCCATCATCGTACAGCCGCAGGTGGCCATCATGGCCTTTGGGGCCATCGTTAAAAAGCCTGCCGTTATTGAAACCCCGCAGGGCGATTTACTCGGTATCCGGCAGTTGATGTTCCTTTCCCACTCCTACGATCACCGCGTCATCGATGGGTCGCTGGGTGGGCAGTTTGTGCGCCGGGTAGCCGATTATCTGGAGCAGTTCGATACTACGCAGAAACCCTGACAAGCCGTTGTTTTTACGCCGGTTCCGCTTATCTTTATAACCCGTTACTTAGTCTCCAGCTTATGGAAGCCATCGAATTGCGTTATAACCGCCTGCGACTTGACGACGACGAATTTTTTACGTTCTGTCAGCAAAACGATACCCTGAAA
>JBBQUC010000049.1:0-13820 GCA_038212815.1 Cytophagales bacterium | reverse complement strand
GGTGGGGGTTGAGCCGGGTCGATGGGCGGATAAATTATTAAATCTGGTGAAACACCTTTGGGTACGATGGCCGGGTCCACGTAAACCGGCACTATAGAGGCCCCCGATGCGCTGAAATAGCCAAACACCTGCTCGGTCGGGTCGGCGGTGTTGGTGACATTGCCGCGCAGAGCCGCCGGGGCTGCATCGAAAATGCCACCATTGGTTTTGGTGAGTGCCTCCACCCCTTTTAGGTAAGCGTAGGCTTCTCTGGAGAGAGAAAGCTGCTCAATTTCAACGTAGTAGGTATTTAAGCTGTTGAAGGGTGCCCGCAGAATAAACTGCCGACTAATGGTTTTTCCATTGATGAGCGCGTCACTAGCCAGGCTAATGCAGTTGGTGCCGTTGCAACGGATCAGGTCCCAGCAGTTGCCGCAGCAGTAGTAGCTATAGTCGATCCGGCCCGTACGGCCCAGCGGTACCGACCGGGTTTCGCAGTACAACAGTTGCTCATAGTGCGTCCACCGCCAGCGGTAGTAATCGCCGGTTTCGGAGGGGTCGCGGGTGTCGAGGTAAATATTGAAGCCCTTATTGGTATTTTTAATACCGGGAATAATCGTTTCCGTAAACTCATAATAGGTTTTGTCGATAGGTGGCACGGGCTTGAGCAATTCGGGCTTCGAGACATACACCTTATTATCAGTGGTGCGGATGGTGAGGGTATAACTCCGTCCCGCTTTTCCCTGCCAGTTGGCGGGGGTACGATACGTGCCGGCACTGACTTCCAGAAAATCCTGCCGGTTTCCCTGATCGTCGGTAACGGATACGGCAGCTTTAGTGACCCGATAGTTCAGGGCCGCCTGGGTATAATCGGAGGTGTAGGTCAGGTTAATGGTATGCGGGCCAGGCTGGTCGGTAATATACCCGTCCACCACCAGCGATTTAGGGATGGTTTTGGTTTCTGGCTGGTAGGGCGATACGCACGAGCCGAGGGCAATCAGGCCGACGTAAAGAACGGTTTGTGAGATATAGTTCATAGGGGAATGACCGATCAAAACTTGAAATTGTAGGAGAGTGAGGGGAAGACGGTGCCAAAAATCGACAGCTTGTAGGCATCTTTCAACTCGCGGGGATTGTACTTGAAAAACACGGAATAGGCATTCTGATGGGCATACACGTTGTAAACAGCAAATACCCAGCTTTGGTAAACCTTCCGTTTTTTGGCCGGATCCTGCTCAAAGGTCATCGAAAAATCGAGCCGGTGGTAATCGGGAATCCGCTCCTGGTTGCGGTTTACGTAGATAGGCACCCGGACCCCGTTGACCGTAGCGCGGGCGTAGGGCTGGGTGGTGGGTCTGCCGGTGCTGTAGGTAAAATTCAGCGAGAGACTAAACTGGAGACTAGGGCGGTAGGTAGCGGTGGCGTTCAGGGTATGCGGCTTATCATAGTTAGCGGGGTAAATCAGGCCGTTGTTGATCCGATCCTGCACAAAGGGGCCGTTCATGGTGAGCAGGGTGCGCGCAAAGGTGTATGAAACCCAGCCCGTCCAGGCTCCTTTATTTTTTCGCACCATCGTTTCCAGTCCGTAAGCCTGTCCCTTGCCCTGCAGCAGGTCAGTTTCGGGCAGGAAATTGAGTTGGAGGTTGGCTCCGTCTTTATAATCGAGCGCGTTAGTGAGGGTTTTGTAATAGACCTCGCCCGAAAACTCATAGACGCTGTTGGTCGTATTCCGGAAATACCCCAGCGACCATTGGTCGGCAATTTGGGGCTTGATGTTGGGGTCGCTCAGTTTCCAGCGCGAGGTGGGCAGGGCGGCTGTGGTGTTGGTAACTAACTGGAGGTATTGCCGCATCCGGTTATACCCGGCTTTAATCGAGCTGTTCTCCCCTACATTCACCCGTAGGGCCAGGCGAGGTTCAATCCCGCCGGTTTGGTCATAAATCTGACTGGCGTTGTAGGTTTGGGTGCTCAGGGCAGTACCGGTTTGCCGGGGCAATTCATTCCCGTAAGTCCGTACATCGGCAGGCCCCCGGTTTAGTAATAGCGAGTAGCGCAGACCTGCCACCAGCGAGACCCCCTCGTTTACCTTCCATTCATCCTGTACGTACGCTGCCAGTTCATAAGCGCGTTCGGTGGGCAGGGTCAGGGGCAATACATTCGAGAATGGCCCGGCGGTGAGGGTGTTGGGTTGAATCTGGTAGTCGATGGCACTAAGGCCCACCTGCACCGTATGGCGGTCATTAACGGTGTAAGTCAGGTCAGTTTTTACCTGGCGATGCTGCAGTTCGGCAGCCAGCCGAAACGCATTTGCCGAGTCGGGTGAGGAGGTTTCGGAACGGTAACGACTGAAAATGAGGGCTGTATTGAGGTTAAGCCGGGGCGCAATGAGGTAATTCCAGCGGAGCGATCCTGCTACACTCTCATAATCGAACCGGGTTGACGAGGCATTCACCTCTACACTCGACAGTGAATCGGAGGGGAGTTTAAAGACATCTTTACCCCAATAGCCCGTAAAGGTAATGGTGTTCCGTTCGTTGGGTTGGTATTTTAGTTTCGTGGTGAAGTCGTAGAAATTGGCTTTAGTACCCGCCAGGCTCTGTGGCCCCAGTTTAAAGAGAAAATCGTTGGCCGATACGCGGGTGGCTGCCAGAAACGATAGTTTTTTGGATACTGGCCCTTCTACATTGAGTCGGCTCGATACCAGGCCAATGCCGCCCCCCAGGGACCACTTGTCGGCTGCGGGTTCTTTTACTTTAATATCCAGTACGGCTGAGGCCCGCCCGCCATAGTTGGGGGCAATACCACCCCGGTGCAGCGTGACGTTACTGACCACGTCGGGGTTAAAGACGGAGAAAAACCCCAGCAGGTGGCTGGTATTGAAGAGCGGTGCTTCATCTTGCAGCACCAGGTTTTGGTCGATGGAGCCGCCCCGCACGTTGATGCCGGTGGCCCCCTCCCCCACGGTAGTTACGCCCGGCAGCATCAGCAGACTGCGTATCACGTCCACCTCGCCCATGAACGCAGGCATTCGCCGAATATTCTTGATATTCAACTGAGTGACTCCTAATTCAACTTTTTTTACGTTGCGGTCAACCCCTTCGGCCTGCACCACTACCTCCTGTAGGTACTGGGTGTCTTCGGCCAGGTCGATGTTCAGCAGGATCAGCCGACGAAGGACAACCGGCTGCGCTTTGGTAATATACCCCACGTGCGAAACGCGAAGGCTGTAATTGCCATCTTCGAGCGGGATAACAAAGTAGCCACTGCGGTCGGTGGTAACCCCCTGTCGGTTTTCTTCGATGAAGACGGTGGCTCCGTGAATGGGATTACCAGTAACGGATTCGCGTACGTAGCCGGTGATAGAATGAACGGAGCGTTGCTTTTGAGCAAACAATGAGACAGACACACACACAAGCCAACAGCACAGTAGCGAACGGATCATAAATGAAGGGAGTATTCTCTTGAAAAAAGGCAGGTTTACCGCAAATATACCCGATTTCTGTTTGCGGTATATGGTAAGTTAATCCGTAGTAACTGGTAAGTTTAAACGCAGGATAAAAAAAGGACAGAGGGTTGGATTCTGTCAGGTAATTTTACTGTTTTGTCTTTTCTTAATGATAATGACCTGGTAATCTGTACTCCCATGACGGGCGTTTTTGCTTATTAACTCTATGAATACTAGACAGTTAAACCTCGATTTTCTTCGGGCATTGGCTATTTTATTGGTACTTAGTTATCATATTGTTCAGCGATGGCCGGTGCCGCTCCCCCTATTGATGCCCTATGCCGAGTATGGTAAATATGGGGTCGATTTATTCTTTGCCCTTTCTGGCTGGCTGGTGGGCGGACTGCTCTGGCGCGAACTCGGTCAGTTTGGTAACCTCAAAATCGGTCAGTTTATCCTGCGCCGTGCTCTGCGGACCATTCCGCCTTATCTGGTGGCACTGGCCATTGCCTGGCTGGGGGTTAAAATTTTTCGGCAGGAGCCGTTCAACTGGGGTTACCTGCTGTTTTTGCAGAATTACTACGTAAAAATCCCTTATTTTCTGGTCAGTTGGTCACTCTGCGTTGAAGAACACTTTTACCTGATAATGCCCGGCCTGGTGTTATTATTAATGCGGTTTATGCCCAATCGGTATCATTTGGGCTTTTTGGTGGTGGCGCTACTACCCCTTGCCTGCCGGGTTTATATGGCCAATAGTGCCCTGAACACGCCTTTTGGGTTTTCGGTAACGGCTACCCACCTGCGCTACGATGGATTGTGGCTGGGGGTTTGGGCCGCGAGCCTCTACTACCGGCACCCCACGGGCTGGCAACGGCTACAGCAGGCCGCACGGTTTGGGTTGCCACTGTCGCTGGTGGGGCTACTGGTGGTCATTTGGTTACCGGCTCAGGGGAACTATGTGTTTTTCTATTTGGCAGTAGCCTGTTTCTTTCTGTTTGGATTAGTAGTGCTGGTGGGGCAAAAACCGGTGCCGGGGGCAGCCAGCCAAGCCGTTGGGTGGCTGGCTGCGGCTTCATATAGCCTGTACCTAACCCATGCCTTTGCCCTCGATATTGCCTTGCGGATACTAACCTACCTCCCCAAACAACCCGTGTTGCAACTGGTGGTGATTAGTGGTGCTATTTTCGTCACGGGCCTGCTGTTTTACCAATTCATCGACCTGCCGAGTCTGAGGTTACGGCAATACCTGATGCCTGTACGGGTTTATACCCCCAAGCCTGTAGTACCCGATGAGCCAATTCGGGCCATTGCAGCGGTGAATCCTAACGGGCTATAACCTATCCCCATCTGGTTCGGCGGTGATTCAGGTAAGCCCGCATATCGGGCAGAGACAGGGCATTGAAGGTCATGGCTTTGGTAAGCCCCCCTTTGCGGCCTACTGCTACGCCGTAGTGCATATCGTGCAGGCCTGCCATGCTGTGCGCATCGGGGTTGATGCTGAGTTTTACCCCCTTGTCCATCGCATACTCAATCCAGTGCCAGTCCAGATCGAGTCGGTAGGGGCTGGCGTTGATTTCGATGACCACCCCCTGCTGGGCGCAGGCATCGATAATGGTGGGGTAGTCGATGGGGTAGCCGGGACGGGCCAGCAGTAGTCGGCCTGTTGGGTGACCTAAAATGGTGGTGAACGGGTTTTCAATAGCCCGCAGCAGCCGGTTGGTGGCCTTGTCGATTGACATGTTCAGGGTTTGATGCACCGATGCAACCACATAATCGAAGAGGGCAAGGGTATCGGCATCGTAGTCCAGCGACCCATCGGCCAGAATATCCGACTCGATCCCTTTTAAAATCTGAAACCCCTGGGGTGCGTATTCTGCGTTGAGCTGGTCAATCTCCACGAGTTGCTGGCGTACCTGATCGGGTTTTAGCCCCTGGGCGTAGGAGGCCGTTTGCGAATGGTCGGCAATCCCGAAATAGCTCAGGCCAAGTTCATGGCAATAGTCGGCCATCTGGCGCAGGGTATGTTTGCCATCTGACCAGGTGCTGTGGTTATGCAGGGTGCCGCGCAGGTCATCCCAGGTAACTAACTCATCGGCAGTATGGCGTTCGGCCCAGGCAAAAGCCCGCTCATTGTCGCGCATGTCGGGCACCAGGTAGGGCAGACCTGCCTGCTCAAAAACGACTTGCTCGTTGGGGTTGGTAGTCGCGAGGGCGGCCTGCAACAGCGTTTGGCCAGTGGCCCCAACGGTAGCTAACAGGGCAGGGGTAAAGCTGCGAATAAACTGCTGATTCTGAAATGTTTCACGTGGATAACTACGCAACTCGATGTCCACATCGAATCCCTCCAGGCGGCCCCGCCAGGCAAAAGGCGAAGAAGCCGCTTCGTCGGGGGTGAGCAGCGGAATCTTGGCTACTTGCTGGTGCATGGCCAGCGGGTCGGCAGTTTCAATGAGCAATTGTACCGTATCGACCTCCTGCGCCTTGTAAAACACTTGCCCGGTTATCTCGACTCGCTCCCAGTGTTTGCGCAATTCCTCCAGCAAGCGGTCGGCCAGCCGCTGGGCTTTATCCATTCTGATTTTCCCCGACTGGCTTTGCAGAAACTCCAGAGCATGAAGGATATGGGCCTGCATTTTTTCGCCAAAGCCCTTAATCTGGGCAACCTGACCGTTTTCGGCAGCCATCTGTAAATCGCGCAGGGTTTCAAGGCCGCGCTCCCGCCAGAGTACCTTTATTTTCTTGACTCCCAGCCCGCTAATCCGAAACATCTCCAGCACACCTTCGGGCGTTTTGGCCAGCAGGTCGGTCAGTTCCTGGAGTTGCCCTGTGTCGGCAATCTCGCGAATTTTGGTGGCTACCGTTTTGCCCACGCCTGTGAGTTTGGTCAGTTCATCGACGGACAGGCTAGCGAGGTCGGCGGTGGACTTGTCGAGGTTGAAGGCGGCTGTCTGAAACGCCCGAATGCGGAACGGGTCGGCATCGTGGAGCTCGAGCAGGCGGGCGGTTTGCTCAAGGAGGTCAACAATATCGTGGTTGGGCATAGAAAATCGGAGTATACAGTCTAACTATACCGCTATGGGAGCCTTTATGGCTGGGTGGGGGGTGTAGTTTTCGAGGGTAAAATCGGCGTAGGTGAAGTCGAAGATCGAGGTTATGGCCGGGTTTAGCCGCAGTTGGGGTAAAGACCGAAAATCACGGCTGAGCTGGGTTTCGACCTGATCGAGGTGGTTGAGGTACAGGTGGGTATCGCCCCCCGTCCAGATAAATTCGTGGGCAGTATACCCACACTCCTGGGCAATCATCATCGTAAGCAGGGCATAGGAGGCAATGTTGAACGGCACCCCCAGGAATACATCGGCACTGCGCTGGTAAAGCTGGCACGAGAGTAGCGGTTTGGTCTGGCCTTTTACCGGGTCGGGTGGGGCCACGTAAAACTGGAACAGCAAATGACAAGGGGGTAAGGCCATGTTCGGTACATCGGAAGGGTTCCAGGCCGATACAATCATCCGGCGCGAGTCGGGGGTGTGTTTTAGCTGGTGCAGTATGTTGTTTAGCTGGTCAATCACATCGCCCGTGGGCGTGGCCCAACTCCGCCATTGTTTGCCATACACCGGGCCGAGGTTGCCATCATCATCGGCCCATTCATCCCAAATGCTTACCCCATTCTCTTTCAGGTACTTGATATTGGTGTCACCCGCAATAAACCAGAGCAGTTCGTGAATGATCGACTTGGTATGCACTTTCTTGGTGGTCAGCAGCGGGAAGCCATCCTGAAGGTTAAACCGCATCTGGTAGCCAAAAACACTCAGGGTGCCGGTGCCGGTACGGTCGGTTTTGCGGGTGCCGTTGGCCAGAATATGGCGCAGCAAATCATGATATTGTTGCATAATCAGTTAGGCGAGTTCCAGCGAGTAGGTAATGGCACAGGTGGGGCGCAGTTGGGCAGTGGCCGAGCAGTATTTGTCCATCGAGAGGTCGATAGCCCGGCGTACTTTGTCAGGGTTCAGGTCGCCCTTAAGTTTGTAAGTCAGGTGGATTTTCTGGAAGGGAGCCGGGGTAGCCCCCTTCTCGCGCTGCCCTTCTACAACAATCCGGAAGTCGGTAACCACCTGTTTCTGCTTGTTCAGAATCAGTACTACGTCGATGGCTGAGCAGCCTGCCAGACCCATCAGCAGCATTTCCATGGGCCGCGCCCCGGCGTTATGCCCACCAATATCGGTAGCCCCGTCTATGTCGAGCCGCACGTTGGCTGTACCGGTAGCGGCAAAGTGAAATGCATCGTCCACCCGTACCAGTTCGACCTGCATGGTGTTATACGGGGGGGTAAGTGTTGGCGAATCGGAAGTCATTGGTTTTGCATTATTCGGTAAAATTAACTACTTTCACTTGCTCAAACAGCAGAAACCATGTCCGAGAATTTTTCTGAAGATATATTCGACCTCAAAAACGACCGGCGGCTGAGTGTGTATCTCTACCGGATGGGGTTTGGTTGCTGGTTGTTTTATATTGTGTGCGGGGCGCAGTTTATGTACTCACTCAGCCTGTACCGCACTGATGTGGGTATTTTCTCGTTTTTTCTGATGGTCATGAGCCTCTCGGCCTCCATGATTTACGACTATCATCATGATACCACCGCCTTTGGCCAGAAAAAGAAATGGCTGGCCATCAGTTATGCCGTATTAGCCTGCCTGGTCTATCTCTTTATTCTGCGCGACAAACCCGTATCCCTGCAACAACTCCTGCCCCATAATCCGTTCACGAGCGGTTTTCCCCGGTAAGAGGGCTGACACTGAGACTGGCCTTGATTAGTGCATTCAACCCTGCTTGTATTGCTGTCACTGTTTCCTGATCGGTCAGCTCACCGTTGGCGTTTAGCTTTTTGCGCACAAAAGGAACTGTGAACGAAGCTTCCATAACCACATGCGCCGTCATTACTTCGAGCGTATGCACCAATGATGCGTGCGCATAGGAGCCACCCAGGTCTGATGGCCCGGCACTGATGGCACTAACGGGTTTATGGACAAATTCGCCAGAGGAGACAACCCAATCGAACAGGTTTTTTAAGGCTCCCGGCATGGCATGGATATACTCAGGCGTACAAATAATTACCGCATCGGCTTTCTGGAGTAAGCTTCGCACTTGACTGACTGAACTGGGTGGGTTGGCAGTATCGCGTTCTGGGCTGAAATGGGGTAGGCTGTCCAAGCCTTCGTAGAGAGAAACTGTTACTGAGGCAGGGGCGAGTTGTGCTATAGCTTTCAGTAAATTGGTGTTGGTTGAGTTGGCCCGTAAACTACCGGAAATAGCCAGAATAAACATAGACGTTGGGGCTTTTCTACCGCAACACCTTCGTAATCTCGTTTAGTTTCTCCATTTTCTGGACAAAATCGCCTTTAAGCTGGTTGCGGATGGCCGTGAGGTTATCGAGGGTCTCGGGCAAACTGTCGGGTAGTATGTCTTCCAGCACTTCGCGGAAACGCTTGGCAAAGGTGGGCGATTTGCCGTTAGTGGAGATGGCAATTTTTAAATCTCCCTTTTTGACCACTGAACTGAGGTAGAAATCACATAAATCGGGGGTATCGGCTACATTGACCAGAATCCGCCGGGCCTTACAGTCGGCCTGTACCTGCCGGTTTACGGCTTTGTCGTTGGTGCCAACAATCACCAGGTCGTGATTAGTTAGCTGACTCTCCTGATACGGGGCTTTTACGAGGGTAATGTTAGCGTATTGATTGGCCATTTCCTGAATTTCGGTCCGAATTTCAGGAGCAACAAGCGTAACCGAAGCATTTGGGGCATTGGTGAGTAAGGCGGTCAGCTTTTCGAGACCTACATACCCGCCACCCACAATGAGCGTACGTAGTTGCTCAACTTTTACGAAAATAGGGAATAGCGTGTTCATGGAGAGAAGTCTTAAAAGTTGTAAGGCGTAAAGTCATAGAGACCACAAAGGTAGGCTACCAATAGAATGGATAACTACCAAACTTGCGACTTCTACAACTTTACGCCTTACGCCTTTTACAACTTATGCCCTCTATGAGACTTACGGCCTTTAAAACCGCAGCCCCAGGTTTAGCGACAGAATCCGGCGTTTGGTATCGGCACCTTTGTCATAGACATTGGCAAAACCGTGGTTATAGACAGCATCGAGGGTCACCGGCCCCAGATTGATACCGGCACCAGCCAAACCATTCAGAATGGTGCGGTTCAGGTCATCTTTACCCAGTTTGAAGTTATTGTCGCCAATGGCTACCAGGGAAGCTAGTTCGGCTCCTACCTGCAACCGGAAGCCTAGAGCACCCCCAGCCCGAACCCCTACATAGGCAGGGATAGCCAGGAAATACTGATCAATTTTGCCGCGAATCTCGCCAGCCGTCTGACCCGGCTGATTGGTACGAATCAGTTGCGAGGTCGATGTGCGAAACTCAGCACCCAACTGCCCGAAAATAGTACCGGCAGTTCGTCCATACAGACCTACCTGATAGCCCAGGCGATAATCTGACTTATCATAGATGGGTTCATTGACAAACCGCGAGGCATTTACCCCCGCATAAATACCGAAGCGGCCTTGCTTGCCATCGCCCCGTGAGCCATTTACATCCTGTGTATTCCCCATACCACTGTTGTTGTAATCGCTGGTCGTGGTGGTTGTCGTGGTGGCGTTGTTCATTGACCCGTTCGAGTTCATAGAACCCGACGAATTCATCGAATTACTACCCGTTGCGTTATAGGTTGGCGAGGTAGAGTACGTGCCGTTTACGGTGCCAGATGGCCGTGTTGCGTTGCTCGAATCCGACGACATAGTTGTTGTGGTTGTCGTGTTGGTCGAATTCATCGACGGGTTTGTTGTTGACTGGCCATAGGTCAGGCTAGTAGCCAACAGGCAGCAGGCTGCCAGTACTGAAGTAGTTTTCATCGTTGTTATAGCGTTGAGTTAATAAAAAAAGGTATAGTGATTCACCATACTCCACTATAACTATGTACTAAACTGAATTGTTTTACGTTAAGAAAACTGATTTACGATTGCCGCATTTGTTTATAGGCATTGATAAGCCCGTTGGTCGAGGTGTCGTGGTTAGATACAGGTTCATTATCAGCTAGTTCTGGCAGTATTCGGGTGGCCAACTGCTTGCCCAGTTCTACCCCCCACTGGTCGAAACTAAATATATTCCAGATGATCCCCTGCACAAAAATTTTGTGTTCGTAGAGCGCAATCAGGCTTCCCAGGGCACGGGGGGTAATCTTTTTCAGCAAAAGGGAGTTGGTAGGCCGGTTACCCGAAAATACCTTAAACGGGGTCAGGAACGCACTATCTTCATTACTCTTACCTGCCTTCTGTAATTCACCAGCTACCTCGTCGGCGGTTTTGCCATTCATGAGGGCTTCGGTTTGGGCGAAGAAGTTGGAGAGCAGCATGGCATGATGCTCGCCAATGGGCCGGTGGCTGATGGCGGGCGCAATAAAATCGCAGGGAATGAGCTTAGTGCCCTGATGGATAAGCTGATAGAAAGCATGTTGCCCATTGGTACCCGGTTCTCCCCAGATAATCGGTCCCGTTTCATAGGTCACGGGCTGGCCATTCCGATCCACCGATTTGCCATTGCTTTCCATGTCGCCCTGCTGAAAATAAGCGGCAAACCGGTGCATGTATTGGTCGTAGGGTAGAATGGCCTGGGTTTGGGCACCAAAAAAGTTATTGTACCAGATACCCAGTAGAGCCAGGGTGACAGGCAGGTTTTGTTTAAGCGGTGTATCGCGGAAATGCACGTCCATGGCGTGGCCTCCCTCCAGCAACTCCTGAAAATGATCGAAGCCAATGTACGTAGCTATCGACAGCCCAATGGCCGACCAGAGCGAGTAGCGGCCACCCACCCAATCCCAGAAACCAAACATATTCGCCGGGTCGATCCCAAATTTTTCTACCGCAGGCTGGTTAGTCGAAATGGCTACAAAATGGTTGGCAATGGCCGCTTCGTCGTGGGCAGCATCCAGAAACCACTGCCGGGCGGTTTGGGCATTGGTCATGGTCTCCTGGGTGGTGAATGTTTTGGAGGCAATCATGAACAGCGTGGTTGCGGGCTTTACCTGTTGCAGGGTTTCAAAGATATGTACCCCATCCACATTCGAGACAAAATGCACCCGCAAATTTGGCCTGGCGAACGGTTTGAGGGCTTCAGTCACCATCACAGGGCCGAGGTCGGAACCGCCAATCCCAATGTTCACAATGTCGGTAATGGGTTGGCCAGCATACCCCAGCCACTCACCCGCTCCTATGCGGTCGGTAAACCCTTTCATGCGGGCGAGTACCTCGTTTACGGCGGGCATCACATCCTGCCCATTGACCAGCACGGGCGTATTGGCCCGGTTGCGGAGGGCGGTATGCAGCACGGCCCGGTCTTCGGTTTGGTTAATGGTATCCCCGTCGAACATCTTACAGATAGCCTCAGTCAATCCGGCTTGCTGCGCCAGTTGCCGAAGCAGGGTCATGGTTTCGTCGGTGATGCGGTTTTTGGAGTAGTCGAGTAGCAAATCCTCAAACTTCAGGGAAAACTGATCGAACCGGGCCGGGTTTTGGGCAAACAGGTCACGCATGTGCTGGTCTTTCAGCATATTGTAATGCGCCTGGAGCTGCGTGTAAGCCGGTAGTTGGAGAAACGATTGGTTTGGTAGCATATAGGTCAGGGCAACTCCACGTGGTCTCCCTGGTTTGATTATACCCCACAGGAGTGGTAGTTGGTATAAAGGATTGTAAGTTGCGGGACAAATATCGGGGTTTAGCGGATGGAATGGGCGGTTGCTAACCGAAAAGTTACTGGGAAGATTTTATTACCCGAAGGCACTTTTCAAGATTCGTTACTATCCCAATAAAGCCCGAAAAGGCAAACTGACTATCAAAGTTGAAGTAATCTAATTTGCCTACTTTTGCGGCTCCCGTTCGCTTATATAGCCGGGTTTTGTCGCTGATGAGCCAACAACTGCGTTATTCACTACTAGTTGCCGGACTGGGTGCTGTGTTTTTTATCCCGTTTTTGGGGGGTGTGCGACTATTCGACTGGGACGAGATTAACTTTGCCGAGTGTGCCCGCGAGATGCTCGTGTTGCACAACTACAGCGGAATTCACGTTGATTTCCAGCCGTTCTACGAAAAGCCACCCGTTTTTTTCTGGCTCCAGGCCTTGGCCATGAACCTCTTTGGCGTAGGCCCATTTGCGGCCCGGTTACCCAATGCCATCTGTGGCATTATTACCCTGGTGTATCTCTATAACCTGGGGCGTAGGCTGCATAACCATCGGTTTGGGGTGGTGTGGGCTTTGGTGTACCTGGGGTCATTGACCCCCCATTTGTATTTTCGCTCCGGCATCATCGACCCGTATTTTAACCTGTTTATTTTTTTGGGACTGGTAGAACTGATTCTGGCAGCCTGGAAACGAGCCAATATGCCCGGCATATTGTTGTCGCATTCGGTATGGACGTACCTGTTCTGGGGTGGGTTCATACTGGGTATTGGCATTACCACTAAAGGGCCAGTGGCTTACCTGATTGTGTGTCTGACACTCGGCGTGTACTGGCTACTGGGGCGGTTCCGGTGGTTTATCACTCCCGCTCAATTTCTGGTATTTTCAGGGGCGGCCACCCTCACCACCCTGGCCTGGTATGGGGTAGAGACCTATACCCAGGGGCCGGGGTTTATCCGGGCCTTTATTGCCTATAGCTACCGGTTGTTTAGCACGCCCGATGCGGGTCATGGTGGTTTTGTGGGGTATCATGTTGTGGTGCTGCTGGTTGGCTGCTTTCCGGCTTCGATATTTGGTATCCGGGGGATGAGCCTGCTGCCCGAACAGGCCCACCAACGCGATTTTCGGCGGTGGATGCTCATTCTGTTTTGGGTCGTGCTGATTCTGTTCAGCATCGTCAAATCCAAGATCGTCCATTACTCGTCTATGTGCTACTTCCCCATTACCTACCTGGCTACCCTGACTCTGACCCAATTGGAGGCTGGGCAGATTCGGTTTAGCAACTGGCTGCGGGCAGGACTTATTGCCATTGGCGGGCTGCTGGCTCTGGTGGTTATCATTACCCCCGTTGTTGGGCAGCATATCGATTGGTTGAAACCGTTTGTGGCTGCCGACCCCTTTGCTGCGGCTAATCTAAACGCACCGGTTAACTGGACTGGCTGGGAGTCGCTGGCGGGCGTATGGCTGTTGGTGGTGCTGGGGTGTAGCATCCGATGGTTTGCCAGTAGGCAGGCTGGCCGGGCAATTGGTATGTTGTTTGGCGGAATGGCCGTGTTCATTACCCTCACCCTGTGGGGGTTTATTGGGCGCATTGAAGGAATTTCGCAGGGGGCGGCTATGCGCTTTTTTGAGCAGATGCAGGGCCGCGATGTGTACGTATG
>JBBQUC010000048.1:0-13824 GCA_038212815.1 Cytophagales bacterium | reverse complement strand
TTTCTTTCAGCGGGGGCAGGTTTTCGTCTATTTCATCGGTAGCTACGAGCGGGGTCATAACAGGCGTTTGGGCGGGAGCCTCCAGCACATCATCGAAAATGGAAAACGTCTGCGGGGCAACTTTGAAGGTTTCGGGCTGGTGAATGGCAAAGTACCCCACAAAGTAGGTTATCACGGAAAACACCAGCCAAATGCCATCAATAACACGCTCTATAATAAATGTAACGTCGGTGCTGAACGCCTGCCCAATGCCCAGCAGCAAAAACATAAACAGCCATAAGCTCATACAGGCCACTTGAATCAGCAGTACGGTGCTGAGATAGTACAGGTTTTGCTCATAGGAGTAATGCGTTTTATATTGCTCCCGGTAAAACCGGATGGCCCGCCGAAACAACAGCCAGTAATAGAGATTCCAGCCCCAGGCCAGCAGGCCCACCGTCAGAAAAACCGCCCGCAAATCCCAGTCCTGCCCAAGCAATTTGTACCGAAATGCCTGCCCATTCATCAGCAAGTAAGGCAGATAGACAAAAAACAGGATAATGGTAGGCGTGAAATGATAGAGCCACCGCGATGAAACAGTTTTAACGTTGAAGAGCAGTTTCTGGAGGTAGAAATAAAAGAGCGGGGCATACATAAACAAGGCAAAGTCGGGCAGTAGCACCAGTTTAGTAAACACCTGAGTAACTTCCCGGTAGCCACTCACTACCTGAATAAACAGCACCACCGAAGCCAGCGCAATAGACCCTACTAACCAGCGGTTAGCAGAGCGGTTGTAGTTATGAATGGTGGGAATGGCAACAATGAGCAGTAATCCCTGAAAAGCCGAGAAAAGCAGCAGCAGGTCGTAGAGTGAAAAGAAATTGAAGGTGCCGGTTAGGTCTTCCCACCCGGTTATCTCTACCTCTATATCTTTTATATTTACGTTGGAGTTCCGGAAAATAACCCGGTTGGGCCGCGACTTTCCCGATTCACGCCCCTCCACTGAGGGCCAGTTGCCGCGCGTAAACTTGTATTCAATACGGAGTAGCTCGGTATAAATAGTGGTGCGCCAGGTGCCATCAGCCGAGCGGGTCAGCTTATAAAACGGGTCGGCGGGATTCCAGTTATTAAAATTGCCGGTAATGTAAAGTGTCGCATCCTGGGGCGTATTGTCGGGGATTTTGCGGATAATAAACTCATACCGGATTTGTTTTTCCCACCCTATCACGCTTATCCGAATAAGCGATGGATTTACTTCCCGTTCCCGGTCATAGACCCGGTCGGGCAGATTTGTGCCTTCGGCATTGCCCTCCACTAATGTCCAGTTACCCTGCGTAATTTTATAGGCGAAACGCTCTGGAGTTTTGGGCAGCACCAGAAAATAAACCCCTGCCGAGTCTTTGCTGAATTTATAATCAGGGTCTCCGGGGTTCCAGTTATTGAGTGTACCGGCTAAATAGAGCGGGGCATCGGGCAATAGCAGGGGCGGGTGCTTCACCACCTCTATACGCACCTGCGCCATAGCTGTAAGGGCCAGCAGAAAACCCCAGAAAGTGAGCCAGTAGCGTTTCATAGCAGGCACGTGGTTTAAGCGAATAATCGGTTAAACTACGTCATTTTTTCAAGAAGCTACCCTTTCCGTACCCAGAAAATATAATCAGTTTTAGGGACGTTGGAGATTAATGGGCGGATAGCCTGCACCACCTGCCCCCGGTGGTAGGCAGCATGGTGGCTTAGGTGTATCATTATGTCGAGCAACGAATTGGTAAACGGTTCTCCGCTCAGGTTTTTATAGGCAATGGGATGGGTCAACTCCTCGCTGGTCAACTGATTGACATAGGCGTGAAATTGCTGATAATTGCGCTCGGCGGCAACGGCTATATACGGCACGGAAGTGATTTCCCACAGAGCCACGTTGGCGGCTTGCCCCGTAATCCGACCAAACCACACCTGCTGAGCTGCCAGAATGTGGTTCATCACCTCAACGGCTCGCGGTGGTGGGGTATTGGCACTATCGAGCGCGGTAATTACCTGCTGATTGGCCCAATGCTCATAATCCAGCAGGCGCAGTAGCTGCTCTTTCATAGTCCCCGTTTCACGGCCTTATACAGCCCTTCCATTACATTGGTTCGGATATTCAGTTCGCTGATTTTGTTGTTGTTGCGGGTGGGATAGACTCGGTTCGAGAGGAACACGTAGGTTAGGTTATAAGCGGGGTCGATCCAGGTGAAGGTGCCGGTAAAGCCCGAATGTCCGAAGCTTACGGCACTGGCCGAACGGGGGGCGTTCCCGCTGAATTTGTACGACGCTTTCTCGAAACCCAAGCCTCGCCGGTTGCCCAGTTCAGGAAACTGATACCGGGTAAACTCGGTCAGTACTGCCGGGCTGAGGTATTGCCGCCCGCCATAACTGCCGCGTTGCCGATACATTTCTACTAACTTCATCAGGTCGTTGGCCGAGCCAAACAGACCTGCATGGCCCGATAACCCATCGAGCATGGCTGCTCCTTCGTCATGTACGCGGCCCCAGATGAGGGCGTGGCGGAATAGTGAATCATATTCGGTGGGCACAATTCGGCTGAGGGGGTAATACCGGCGGGGTTTGTAGGTAAGCGTGGTAGCCCCCAGCGGGCGGTAGAATGTTGTTTTCAGATACTCCTCAAAATCGGTATCGGTGAGGTCTTTGATGAGTTGTGGGTAGAGATAGAACGAGAGGTCACTATAGACGTACTCCTTTTTTTCATTCAGGGGCGAGTCTTTGATTTGCTCAAAAATGGTTTTAGGGTATTTTCTAAACTCGAACAGGCTATCCGTCACTTCAATGGGAAACCGGTGTGAGACCTCCGGGCGGAAGGTCTTCCGTTTCCAGGTGCCATCAGCGTTTTTGGCATCGCGCCAGAACGGAATCCAGGCTTTCAGCCGGGCCTGGTGGGTCAGCACATCGCGCCACCGAATATCCGCCTTGTTCGATTTTTTATAACCCGGTAAGTACTCGCCCATTGTACCATCGAGGTTAAACTTACCTTCGTCCACCATCCGCATCAGGGCGGGGGTGCTGGTGCTTACTTTGGTAACGGAAGCCATATCGAACAAATCGTCGAGTTGCATGGGTAGCGGTTCGGCACCATAGGTGGCATCGTACGTATGCTTGCCGTAGGCTTTCCGGAAAATCACTTTGCCCTCTTTAGCCATCTGCACCACACAGCCGGGGTATGCTCGTGCCGCCAGCCCCACGTTTACTACCGAATCGACCTGCTGCTGCAAATACGCCGACTGGATTCCTACTTCTTCAGGAATGGTGTATTTGAGTCGCCCTAGCGGGGCTGTGTTTAAACCGGTCCCAACTTTATACTGGCTATTGACCGAAACAGGTAGCCGACCAGAGGCCCCGATGGCCCCAAAAATAAGCTGTGCCGAGAGGTCTTCAGTATAGGAAGTCAGTTGATACGGCAGTACAATGGCGCGGGCATTGGCAATACCAGGCAGTTTATCGAGCGCGTAGGCATTGCCAAACACCGTAACCACAGCCTTGCCAGTGGCCGCTAGTTTCTCGACCAAAGCGGCTGTTTTCCCCTGTATGCCGTAACGCACGCCAGGCCGGATATTATTCAGATGCACACCCACAAGCACTAGATTATAGCGTTTTAGTGAGTCAAGTACCTGCTGAACAGTGGCATCGGTAGCCCGCGAGGTGAGCAGGAAATTATCGACGGTGGTATAGTCACCCAGCCGCTGCTGAAAGAGGGTGGGGCCATTGGCTTCGAGCGAGACTGAGGCAATGCGGAGGGTATCGAGGTTTTGCAGGGGTAGTAGCCCCGCATCGTTTTTCAGAACCGTGAGGCTCGCTTCGGTCAGCTGACGGTTCAGCAGATCCGACTGCGGCTGATTGAGGTCGGCGGTGAGGTTGCGCAGGTCCACGTGGTGGTACTTGTCCAGGCCCACCCAGGCTTTGGCCAGCAACATTTTGCGGCACCGCTCGTCGATACCCGCCTGCGTCAGTCGGCCATCGGCAACGGCCTGTTTTATCTCGGCCAGGGCGCGGGGAACATTTTCAGTGAACTCCAGCACATCCATCCCCGCTTCAATGGCCATCCGGTCCGACACGCCCGATGGATAGAACTTGGTGAGTCCTTTCATGTTCATGGCATCGGAGAAAATAAGTCCGCCAAAGCCCAACTGCTCGCGCAGCACACCCGTTACAATGGGTTTAGAGAGGGTAGCAGGCACATTTTTCGCTGAATCGAGAGCCGGAATACTCAGGTGCGAGATCATCGCACCGGCGGCTCCCGCCCGAATCAGTTCGCGGAAGGGATACAGTTCAAGCGAGTCGAGTTGGGCACGGGTTTTGGCAATAACGGGTAAATCGAAATGCGAATCAACCCCCGTATCGCCATGCCCCGGAAAGTGCTTGATACTGGTCATGATGTGGTTATCCTGCATCCCCCGCATGTAAGCTACTGCCTTCCGGGTAACCGCGTATTTATCCTCACCAAAGGAGCGGAAATTAATGACGGGATTGTTTGGATTGCTATTGACATCCACGGAAGGAGCAAAGTTGACGTGTACCCCCAGCCGCCGGGCCTGCCGGGCAAAGTCGGCTCCCATCTGGTAGAGCAGCTCGTCGTGGCCCTGCATGGCTCCCAGGGTCATTTGGTAGGGGTAGCGCACGGTAGAGTCCAGGCGCATAGCCAGACCCCACTCGGCATCTATGGCTACCAGTAGTGGCACAGCGGCTCCGGCCTGTAGCCGGTTGTTGAGCCGGGCTTGCCGGAGGGGACCACCCTGAAAAAATACGACCCCACCCAGCTTATACTGCCGTACGGCCGCCACCAGTGAGTCTTCGTAAGCAGGCGTACGGTTGGAGTAAGCCGCCACCATGATGAGTTGAGCAATGCGGTCGTCGGCAGAAAGGGTACTAAAAACAGAATCAGCCCAGGCCGACGGGGTGTTCAGGAACGATGGGGTGACGACTTGCTGGGCAGACAGCCTCGAACAGGCAGTAATAATAAGCAAAACGGCCAACAGCGGCCGACGGAAAACAATCATACAGGTTCGGGGAAACAAATATTCCCAAAAGTACAAAAATCTTTCAGTAGGAGATAGAAGAGAAGGGTAATGAGAGCGAGGTTACTGACGCAAATTGTCTTGACGCGTCAGCAGCCTCGCTCTCATTACCCTTCTCTCTTCTACTAGTTCCTACTGCTTCACCACTTTCAGAGTCTGTAGAGGCCGTTGGCCATCATACACCTGAAGTAGATACAGTCCTGACGCAACAGGGCCGATACTAATATGCAGTTGCTGACCGTCGGCCCGCATTGTTTCGGCAGGGATTAGCTGCGTTTGGCCGGTACTGGTCGTGAGCATGACCCGAAGCGTAGCAGGAATGACAAAATCAGGAATCGCAACGGTTAACTCCTGCACGAATGGATTTGGCCAGGCCCGCCAAACAACCTCGGCGGTAGGTTCCGCTTTAGCAGCCGCCTGCCGACCGTTCGTACCCGCTACGATATAGATACCATCCTGTAAGGTTACATCAATGGATTGCTCGGTGGCACTATTACCGGGCCGCCGAACCCACAGCCGGTAAATACCAGCCTGTACACCACCTTCCCCAATGGGGTCAGGGGCGTAAAAACGCTGCTGTGTATAGCCCGCATAATCACTACTGCTAACAGCCGCCTGCCAATCATTCTCGGCAAAATAGCTATCTAACCGCTCCAAACGCATATCAAGGGCACCGTCGGCGTTGGCCAGCAGTTGAAACCCGTGACTGGTAGCATCGTACTTATACCCAATAGCCCGGATGGCCCCGGCAGTGGCTACTGGGGGAGTCTCCTGGGGCTGGGATACAGTGGTGGGAGCAGTGGATGAAGCTATGGCAACAGACTGAGCCGTTTGCCCCCCTACTGAACGCTGCTCGTTCTGACCATCTACTAAGGTTACCTCCACTGAATAGCCCTCTCCGCTATCGCCCTGCTGCCGAACCCACAGCCGGTATCGACCTGGTTCAACACCGCCCACACCAACCTGAACCGGGGCATAAAAACGGGCGTGCGTATAACCGGCATAGTCGGCGGTAGAGGAGGCACTCGACCAGTTCGTTTCGGCAAAATTACCATCCAGGCGTTCCAAACGCATATCCAGGGCACCATCGGCGTTGGCCAGCAGTTGAAATCCGTGGCTGATGGCATCATATTTATACCCAATATCCCGAATACCGCCCGTAACCTGAGCCGTGGGCGTTTGCTGAATCTGGGGCGCTTGTGGCTGGACAGGTAACTTGGGTTGCACCGGCAATACAACTGCTGGGTCACCGTCATTAGTAATCGGCTGATAATTATCGGTAATTGCATATACCCGTTGTTGGCCGTCTAGTAATGACACCTCCATAATGAGTCCTGCGCCTGCGTTACCCTGCCGACGTACGCTGAGTCGATACCGGCCCGGCTCAACACCCCCTACGCCAACTTGCACGGGGGCATAAAAGCGAACATTGTTGTATCCAGAATATTCCCCATCGAGGGTAGCGGCTCGCCAGTTTGTTTCACCAAAGCCACCATCCAACCGCTCCAGGCGCATGTCTACGGTGCCATCAGCATCGGCCAGCAGTTGAAATCCATGACTGGAGGCATCGTACTTATACCCTACTTTCCGAATAACCGCGTCTGGCGTACCACTAACCAGGGTTGGCTGCACCGATGCATCGGAAGCAGCGGGGGGGGGCGGAGTGCCCTGGTTTACCTGAAACACCTCACCCATAGTGCCGGTTAAAGCCGGTCGGGTCGAAACAACCCGCAACCGATACTGACCTGCATCCAGGCTGCCGGGCAGGGTAACCACCATCGGGTTCTGGTTACCTGTAGCTAAGGTGCCAACAACGCCACCATCGGCTCGAAGTAACTGCACACTAAATTGATTGACACCACTGATGGGCATATTCTGCACATAAGGCACCCGAATCTGCTCACCTGTAATGCGGATGTAGGGCATGGTTGTACCCGTGGTGATGAGGGGCGATGTCGATACACTATAGGGTATAGACCGGGCAAAAAAATCGTCGGTCAGACTTTGCTCCCAGAGATCGGTAAACCGAAAGAGGCCATTTCCACTCACGTGGGTATTATCAGCGCGGTTATCTTCGCCCGTCAATTGGTCGGTGCTGGGACCGGCAAAGACATTGGGCACCTCGCCAATGAGCCGGTTCTGGGCAGCAATAATGTTCTCGTCGGTCTGTCCCTGCACGTACGTAGCTCTCGCCACTACCCAGGCTAACGACCCAAAGTTGCTCTGCTGCCGACTTTTATTGATGATAAACTGAACGTTATCAAAATACTGCTGACCGCCCTGAGCCACATCGCCTTCGCCCTGATGCCAGAGTATGGCACGCATACCAGTACGGGCAATATAGTGCATCAGCGTAGCACCCAGCCGCCGGTAAGGCGAATAAGTGGGAGCATACTCGCCAGCCCCCTCTGCCGACTTACGCCACTGGGCACTGGATGTACCCGGCTGAGCGGCTCCCAGAATCAGTACAGGTACATTTAGTTTTCGCACCAACCGGTCGCCCAGCATGGCCCATATATGCAACGGATTGGATGGCCCCAGGTTGGTACCTGCATCAGCATGGCTGAATGAGGTCGGAAAAAGTTGCTCGTTGATAGTCTCATCGTGGAAATCCAGGCACGATACCCGGTCATCGCTGGCACCATGCGAACTTTCGGCGCCAAACGCATTCGACTGGCCGGCTACGACGAATACTTCGCCAATACCGACCCGGCCTACAGTCGTTTCACCCACCAGGTTGCCCCCCGCCCAGGCTCGCAAATCGAGCCGATACCAGCCTGCCTGCGCGATTATATTGCCCCCAAATGCTTTATTATCAGATAGGATCGAGATACCCGTCCAGTCTGTTTGCTGACCACCCTGAAGGGGGATCAATCGAGCTTCAACACGGTCGGTTTGAGGGGGAGCAATACCGGCAACAGGGATGGTGGCCTGGTTAGCCTGATTGCGTTGGTACACAATACGCGACTGCGGTGCTGACACCGTTAATTGTGCCAGCAGCCACTGTGGCAAACACCAAAAGGTGAGTGCCAGCAGCACAAATTTTCTCATCTATTAGGTAGTAAAGTTACGGGGGTACAATTATCGGCAAACCGATAACAAATTCATTGAACTGCACAAAGGTACGTATTCACCCCATAACAGCAAATATTATTTGGCAATAACTAAAAAAAACCTCCCTTAAAGGCAAAACGACATATTTAAAAAAATTATATTCTAAAGTCTATAACCTAACAATATTATAGACTATCAGATGTTTATAGAAATAATACCAAAATTACTTAACACTATCTAACGCCTGAATCAGGTCATGTTTAAGCACAGTTACGTCATCGAGGCCGCAATACAGTCGCGTCAGGTTAAATCCTTCGGTTCGCTCATTGGCGATTCCAGTGGCGGCAGGCTCGGTGGCAAACCCCACACTAGCCGGAAATACCAGCGACTCATGCCCCCCCCAGGATACCCCCAGTAAGAACCGCTTGAGGGCATCGGCAAAGGCATCGACGGTTGCCATTGTATCGGTGTTCAGGGCAATGGTTAATAAGCCGCCCGCGCCGTTCATTTGTTGCCGGGCCAGTTCATGCTGTGGATGCGACTCGAGCAGTGGATGATATACCCGCCGGATAGCCGGATGCCCCTCCAGAAATTGGGCAAGTTGCCGGGCCGACTGATCGACATGCGCCAGCCGCAGGGGTAGGGTTCGCAAGCCGCGCAGGATAAGCCAGGCATTCATCGGCGATATAATCCCGCCCAGTGTCATGTACTCCGAATAGAATATTTTCTGTATCATCGCCGACGTTCCGCAAATTAATCCTGCCACCACATCGGAATGGCCACCAAAATATTTGGACGCCGTATGCAGGCTAATGTCGATGCCAAAGTCAAGCGGTTTTTGATAGAGCGGGCTACAATGGCTATTGTCGATCATGGTAAGGATACCCGCCCCTTTGGCAATAGTGGCCACGGCCCGCAAGTCCTGGAGGGCAAACGTAAAGGAGTTGGGCGATTCCAGGTAGATAACCCGGGTGTTAGGCTGAATGGCGCGGGCAAAGTGTTGGGGATCGGTGCCATCCACAAACGTGGTAGTTACCCCAAAGCGGGGCAGAAAATCGTTCATAAGCCGTTTAGTCCAGCTATAGGGATTAGCTACCGATACGATATGGTCGCCCTGATTAACGTTGGCCAGCACCGCACAGGCAATGGCTGCCGATCCACTCGCCAGGGCCAGCGCATCTTCGGCTTCTTCCAGGGCGGCAATTTTTTTCCGTAGTATATTAACTGTGGGATTGTTGCCCCGCGTATAAAAATACCGGGCATGCTCCTGTTGCAAATCGGCCCGCATAGCCGCCACGCTCGGAAACGTGAAGTTGCTGGTCTGGATAATGGGTGGGGCAATGGCATTGAAGTACAGTTCGCGGTCTTCGCCCAGTTCATTCAGAATGTAAGAAAGATCCATATCAATGGTTGGAACGACCAACGGTTTTTCGCAATATATAATACAATGGCCAGCCGCTCAGAAACAGGCCCCAGCCAATGGCCGCAGGGCCGGGGTCTTTCAGCATAACGTTACTAGCAACAACGGTCAGAAACCCAATGAATACCAGCGGCAATACCGGATAGAGCCATACCCGGTACCCCCCATAAGCATCGCCCCCCGGCTGCCGGGCCACGCGCTTTCGGAACACAAACAGGGTAGCGGCCGCACTGGCCAGCGCAAGGCTATCGACCGACATGACATAGGAGACAATTTTATCGAACGTACCCAGAAAAAACAGCGACAGCAGCATGATACCCACTAAAAACGTGAGCGCAAACTCCTGACTTTGGGTGCGGGGGTTTACCTGTTTAAACAGCGGTGGTAGCACACCATCGTCGGCCATGGCGTAATACACGCGGGGCAACGAGAGCAGGCTGGCGTTGAGATACCCCATTACAGAGATAAAAATGGCTACCGAAAACAGGGTAAACCCCCAGGGTCCGAACAAAGCCCGCGCCAAATCGGCGACAATGAGGTTCGAGCTAACCAGTCCACCAAAACCCAGTTGTCGGTAGTAGGCCCAGTTGAGTGCCAGGTACAGCCCCATCACCAGCACCATACCGCCAATAATTCCCCGTGGTGCATTGCGGGTCGGGTGTTTAATATCAGCGCCAAAATTCAGCACCTGCTGGTAGCCGCCATACGTGTAAAAAACGGCAATCAGGCTGGTAAAGAACGCCAGTACGGCCGAGGAACCAGGGCCAGCGGTTGGCATCCGTACTGGCGTGGAGAGCGTAGCCAGCGTGGGTGTTATAAACACACCTGCACAGAGGATAGTCATCAGGCCTATTTTAAGACCACTGAGCAGGTTTTGGGTAGTTGCCCCAGATCGAATACCCAGCAGGTTGATGCCGTAGAAAACCAGTACCGTCAGAATGGCGGTGCCGCGAATTCCCGCCGGGCTGTGTAGGGCAGCGGGCAGCAGCGGATTGATGTACTCAGCCCCAATGAGGGCCACGCCAATATTGCCAGCTCCGTAGGTGAGCACAATAACCCAGTTGAGCATAAAGGCAAACACCGGATGAAATGCCTCGGAGATCAGTTTATAGAACCCACCCGCCACCGCATACCGTCCCCCGATTTCGGCGAAGGTCAATGCCCCACACAAGCTAACTAAGCCGCCTACTATCCAGGCTGCGAAAAACACCGTCGGCCCACCTGCCGACTGAGCCACCAAGGTGGGCGTACGAAAGATACCGATGCCAATAACGAGGCTGACCACGATCATGGTCAGGTCGAAGGCTGAAAGTTTAGGTTGAATCATCGGGCGAATCTGCTTACTTTTCCGCTAAGTTTTGCTATGTATGATAAAACTCTTCGACCGCATTAGCCGCCTGGATGCCCACCAACGGCTCATTATTGGCTTACTGGCGGCTGCGGTAAGCGTGGCTATGCTGTATCGGGAGTGGCCAGAGGGTTTCAGTTTACCCGTCAATCTCACCATTATCTGGGTGGTCTTTGCGCTGACGGTACTGGGACTGATGTGGCTTAGTATTTTCCTGGTGCACCCGCGTGAGTTGCCGCATCTGTCTGGCACGCAAGATTCGAGCCGACTATTTATTCTGCTGTTTGTGGTAGTGGCTGCCGGGGCCAGCTTTGGAGCCATCATTGCCTTGCTGGGCAAAATGGGCACAATGATTGATACCTACCGGACGTGGGCTATCCTGCTGGCTATGCTGGCGGTGGCCTGCTCGTGGAGCCTGGTGCATACTGTATTTACCTTGCGCTACGCCCACCTCTATTATGGCGATGACCGAACGCGGAAAAAACCACCCGGCGGGCTTGACTTCCCCAATGAGCCGGAACCCGACTACCTCGACTTTGCTTATTTTGCGTTTATCATTGGCATGACCAGCCAAACCTCCGATGTGAGCATTCAGGGTCGATCTATACGCCGAACCGCCCTGTTGCACGGGGTGCTGGCGTTTTTGTTCAATACCATTATCATTGCCCTGACCATCAGTGGCCTTTCCGGGTTGATTTAGCACCCCCCGGCTGAGTCTGACTCTGTTTAGCCTGCTCTTTCTCGTAGGTTTCGCGCTGCCGTTTGTCAGCCACCAGATTCCGATACAGGCCATTCAGCACGTAAATATCATCGACCTCGTCGATGAGCCGGTGGAGGTTATCGCGGACTTCGTTGATACTCATGGGGTAGGGGTTATGTTAAAAAGCCGCCACCCAGAGCGGGCAACGGCTTTTTGTCCAACCTAAAAAAACGAATATACCTTATACCGCCAGCGTACCTTTGCGGTGCGCATCGCGAATGGTGGCTTCCAGACCTTTTTTATTGATCGTCTTGATGGCCGAAGTAGATACCTTGAGCTTTACCCACTCCCCCGTCGATTCCAGAAAGAACCGCTTGGTTTGGAGGTTGGGATAAAACTTACGCTTGGTTTTATTGTTGGCGTGCGAAACGTTATTACCCGTCTGCGTTTTCTTTCCTGTAATTTGACAAACTCTGGCCATGACCGTGATGCTTTCCGATTTGAGGGTGCAAATTTGGTGAATTGCCGCGTAATCTGCAACTAATCAGTATCCTTTTTTTTATACCCATACGGGCAATGTCGGCAACCGTTTTTGCAGCAATACCCTCTTTTGCGGTGATAAAGGGCTGTAAACACAATATATCCCTGGTCAGTATAGTAAAAATCGTCGTCGTGCAGCCCCGGTGGATTCGGGCGTTTCCCTCGTTGTACATTCATTAGCTTGGGCAATCGCCGAAAAAGGGGTATTTTTACCCAACAATTCAGCAGGCGATTTGGTTTGCCCCGCTCTTCACCAATTCACCAAAAACGTATGGAACTTGTTGCACAGGACACCGCCACAGCGCGGGCTATGGAACTCGAATGGCAGTATGGTGCCCACAATTACCACCCCCTGCCGGTTGTATTGGCCAGGGGTAAAGGCGTTTTTGTATGGGATGTGGAAGGCCAGCAGTATTTCGATTTTCTATCGGCCTACAGTGCTGTGAGTCAGGGGCATTGCCACCCGCGCATCATCAACGCCATGATTGAGCAGGCCCAAACCCTTACGCTCACCTCGCGGGCCTTTTATAGCGACCAAACGGGCCGCTGCGTGAAGTTTCTGGCCGACTACTTTGGCTACGATAAAGCCCTGATGATGAATTCCGGGGTCGAAGCGGGCGAAACGGCCCTGAAACTGACCCGTAAATGGGGATACAAGGTGAAGGGAATTCCACAGAATGAAGCCAAAACGGTGTATGCCGCTGGTAATTTCTGGGGCCGCACCCTGGCTGCCATCTCGTCATCAACCGACCCCAGCAGCACCAACGACTTTGGGCCACTCCTGCCCGGCTATATCATTATTCCGTATAACGACCTGAATGCGCTGGAAGAAACCTTCAAAAATAACCCCAACATTGCCGGGTTTATGGTCGAACCAATCCAGGGCGAAGCCGGTGTACTGGTGCCCGACGAAGGCTATTTGCGGGGGGTACGCGCCCTTTGTACACAGTATAATGTCTTGTTCATTGCCGACGAAGTACAGACCGGCATTGGCCGCACAGGTAAGCTTCTTGCCTGCGACCATGAGGGCGTGAAACCCGACCTGCTTGTGCTGGGCAAGGCTCTATCGGGTGGCACCATGCCGGTATCGGCGGTGTTGGCCAACGATGCCATCATGCTGACCATTCAGCCCGGCGAGCATGGGTCAACCTTTGGCGGTAACCCACTTGCCTGCGCCGTTACGATGGCCGCGCTGCAGGTAGTTGATGATGAACACCTGGCCGACAATGCTGAAGCAATGGGCCAGATTTTCCGCGAGCGGATGAATGCCCTCGCCCAAAAAACCGGCCTGATTAAACTGGTGCGGGGCAAAGGACTGCTCAATGCCATCATCATTGACCCCCGCCCCGAATTTGGCAATGAAACCGCCTGGGAACTGTGCATGAAACTTAAAGACAACGGCCTGCTCTGCAAGCCCACCCACGGCGACAAAATCCGCTTTGCCCCCCCGCTGGTCATCACTGAAGACCAGATGCATGAAGCTTGCGATATTATTGAGCGTACCGTATTGGCGTTTTAAATAAGGCAAACCTGTGCAACACAATCCTCATTTTGTGCGTACCAGAGGTATTGAAAGTACTCTTTAGAGCGTGTTGGGGAATTTGAGAAAGGCTGAGAGTCGTGTCAACTTTGTTGTGACCAAACGACAAAGCAATGACCAAACAGTGGCAACCACTGACCGACTCTCAATGGGCTGCAATTTCGCCCTTTTTCAATCTTA
>JBBQUC010000047.1:0-13906 GCA_038212815.1 Cytophagales bacterium | reverse complement strand
TTGGTTTTCTGGGGGGTCCACCTTGTTTTTTGGGGGTGGTGTTTGGGGGGGGGGGGTGGGGGCATTAAGTTTGCTGAGGGGTGGCTAAACCGGCCTGCACAAGGGCATTTTTGGCAGGAGGTATCCCGTCAATACGGCTTTCTGGATGTTGGCTATCGGCACCTGCTCGTGCTGCCCCTGCGTCGGCTTAGCTCGTGGCTGTATCGGGTGGATGGCCGCGTGATCGACGGCATAGTCAATACCGCCGGTGTAGGTACCGTGGTGCTGGCGCATATCGTTTCTTTTGCTGACCGACTTGGGATCGACGGCCTGGTTAATGGGGTGGCCTGGCTGGCCCGCCGACTGGGGCAACTGACCCGCTCGGTACAAACAGGCCGCGTACAGTCATATATTGCCACAACGGTGGTGGTGTTCCTGGTTATTCTCTGGTGGATTCTCTAAACTATGCTCCTAACCCTACTCATTTTTCTGCCCCTATTCGGCTCGCTGCTCGTTGCCGGGCTTCCTACCCAAAATCCGAACCAGTTTCGGGGCATCGCCCTCGCGGTTGGGGTAGCCGAGGTGGTCATTAGCGGCCTGCTGTACCAAGGGTTCAACCCCACGCAGGCAGGCTACCAACTGCTGGAGCAGGCCGACTGGATCACGCTGCCCCTCGGTAGTCTCGGTACTGTATCCATTCAGTATCTGCTCGGCATCGACGGGATTAGCCTGCCACTGGTGTGCCTGTCGGCGGTGGTGTTGCTGGTGGGCGTAGGGTCTTCGTGGACAGTTGGTGACCGGCAACGGGCTTATTTCTCGCTGTATCTGCTGCTGACGGGTACTATTATGGGGTGTTTTGTGGCCTTAGATTTCTTTCTGTTCTTCCTGTTTTTCGAGTTTATGTTGCTGCCCATGTATTTCCTGATTGGGCTATGGGGTGGGCCACGCCGGGAGTACGCATCCATCAAATTTTTCCTGTACACTCTCTTCGGTTCGCTGCTGATTCTCCTGGTCATGCTGGCCCTGTCTATGTCGGTAATCGACCCCATTGCCACCTCGGTGATGGCCGGGCTGATTAATGAGGCTGCCGATGCTACGGAGACCACCGTTCGGCACATTCAGGACTTACTGGCCGATGGGCAACTGGCCCCGTCGGCATTTGTGCACACCTTCGATTTTCGCTACCTAGCCGATGGCCGTAACTACCTGCCCGGGTCGTTTCTGAGCCTAACGGGCGAGGTATCAATAGGAGGGTTGCCCTCGCGGATGCTGGCCTTTTGGGTTGTATTCGTTGGGTTTGCCATCAAACTTCCCATTGTGCCTTTTCACACCTGGTTGCCCGATGCCCACGTAGAAGCCCCCACGCCGGTATCGGTGGTGTTAGCGGGCATACTCCTCAAAATTGGCGGGTATGGTTTTATTCGCATTGCCTGGGGGCTGTTTCCCGACGGGGGAGCCGAGTATGCCCGGTTGCTGGCGGGTCTGGGGGTGCTGGCTATTGTGTGGGGTGGATTGACTGCGCTGGCGCAGCAAGACCTTAAAAAACTGGTTGCTTACTCGTCAATATCGCACATGGGGTTTGTGCTGCTGGGGGTAGCCTCACTCACGGGTGAGGGGGTCAATGGAGCCGTTTACCAGATGGTTAGCCACGGCATCCTGTCGGCTATGCTCTTTTTACTGACGGGTGTGCTGTATGACCGCACCCACGACCGGCGTATCGACTCGTACCGGGGGCTGGTTCAGCCCATGCCACTCTACACCACCCTTACAGCATTGGCCTTTTTTGGTTCGCTGGGATTACCGGGACTATCGGGGTTTGTGGGGGAGTTGTTTACCCTGCTAGGTAGTTTCCAGTCGGGCTGGTTACCGGGCTGGCTCACGGCGGTGGCAACGCTGGGGATTGTGCTGGCTGCTGCCTATTTCTTGTGGACCTTGCAACGGATGTTTTTTGGGCCTTTCTGGTCTAAACAGTCGGGCAGCAGCCCATCTGTTATCCTGGCCGACCTTAGCCCTCGCGAAAAGTGGTTGCTGATCCCATTAGGCGTACTATCGCTGGTACTGGGGCTATTCCCGAACCTGATTTTTGGGCTGACAGGAGCTACCGTTGGGGCCTGGCTTGAGCGATTCTGAGGGTAGTTCACCAGTTATACGGCGCCCTTACCCCTGCGGCAAGGATGAAGGCGCATCAATCAGGTTAATTTACTGGCCAGTAGTCTCATTTCGGTGGCGGGGGGGGCGAGTTGGTAGAGAATTCGATAAACGGCCTGGGTAATGGGCATGGCTACCGTATGCCGCTCATTAAGGGTATGAATGCTCTTGGCGGCATAATACCCCTCGGCCACCATCTTCATTTCGGCCTGCGCCGACTGCACGGTATAGCCCCGGCCAATGAGGTTACCAAACGTACGGTTACGGCTGAAGGGCGAGTAAGCCGTAACCAGCAGGTCGCCGAGGTAAGCTGATCCGCTTAGATCGCGGTGCCGGGCGTGCAGGGCATCCACAAACCGCCGGATTTCCTGCATGGCATTAGCCACCAGCACCGCCTGAAAATTATCGCCGTAACCCAGTCCATGCGTAATGCCACAGGCCAGGGCAATGATATTTTTCATGACAGCGGCATACTCGATGCCGTAAATATCATCGACGGGAGTGGCCTGCACAAATCGGCAGGTAAGCAGGCGGGCAATGGTTTGGGCCGAATCAGAACTGGTGGAAGCAATGGTCAGGTACGACCGTTTTTCGAGGGCTACCTCTTCGGCATGGCACGGCCCGGCAATAACGGCGAGTTTATCGGCAGGCACCCCATAGACATCACTCACCCAATCGGTAACCAATTGATTCGTGGCGGGAATCATCCCCTTAATGGCCGATACTACTAGTTTATTGGCCAGTTGGTCGGGTTGTAGCCCTGTGAGAGCATCGGCAATAAAGGCGGCTGGTACGGCCAGAATCACCACATCGGCATCGCGCAGAGCTTCTCTTATTTTCAGACAGATTTTCACCTTGCGGAGGTTGATGGGTACATCGCGCAGGTAGCTGCGGTTATGCCCTACCTGTTTGATATACGCGGCATCGGCTTCGCTCCGCATCCACCACCGGATGCTCACCGGTCCTTCGGTCAGGATTTTAATGAGTGCGGTGGCCCAGCTTCCTCCGCCCACCATAGTAATACGTATGGCCGTTTGCCCAGGTGTTGCTTTCATGCGGCTAAGAAAGATAAATCCGTTCAACAATGTCCATCAGCACGGCTCCCTGTTCAGCAGTACAGATAGTAGTGGGTTTACCCTGGCAGGCATCCAGAAAAGCGGTCGTATTGGCTAACTGATTGTCTAACTCTTCCAGAAACGGGAACCGAATATCGGCTAACTCGCCCGCCACGGCAGTATGCAAATTAAACGGGTAAAGCGTAGCTCCGCCTTTACTCCCAAACACTTCCAGGTTCACTGTTTCTTCAACTTCCATGTTCAGGGCGAAGGAGGCTGATAGGGCAATAGAAGCATTAGTAGAGAAAGAAATATGGGCCATACAGGCATCCTCTACGCTGAACGTTTCGGGATTCCAGTTTCCTTTGAGGCCTTTGCTCTCCGTTTTGCCAATGAAATTGTAGGTATTGCCCAGCACTTTATCCGGCGGGGGGTAGTTCAACACATCAAGGGCGAGGTCGAGTACATGAACGCCGAGATCCATCAGGGCACCCCCACCCTGTATGGCCTTATTGGTAAAACTCCCCCAGCCCGGTATGCCCCGCCGACGCAGGTAGTGGGCTTTGATGTGATAGACCTCCCCCAACTGCCCTTCATCGCGGCAGCGCAGCATCAGCCGCCATTGCGCCGACTGTCGGCGTTGAAAATTATATGCTAAGGTCAAGCCCTTTTGCGTAGCTACATCGGCCATCTCACGGGCTTCGCGGGCGGTAATGGCGGGTGGTTTTTCGCAGAGCACATGGCAATTATTCGCCAGTGCCTGCATAGTAAGCGAATAATGTAGGTTATTGGGGGTACAGTTTATAACCACATTTGGCTGACATTCTGCATACATAACGGCTGGATCAGCAAAGGCATGGGGAATCCCGTGTGCATCGGCCATTGCCCGCGCCTTGCCCACATCGCGACTACATACGGCCACCACCTCGACCAGCGGAGCTAGTTGTTTCAGGGCTGGAATGTGGTTTTTATCGGCAATAGAACCTCCGCCAATAATAGCGGCCCGAAAGGGTGTGAGCATAACTTACAGTACGTTTTCCAGCTTAAATACCCAAGCATGCTGACACGGGATGGTGTTGGGCGTAACGCTGGGTGGGGTAATACTGATGCCCTGTCTCCCCCCCGACGCGGCCACCGGGCCGTTATACCCCAGCAATGATACCCGACCCGGCTTTTTCAGGCTGGCAGGTAGCTTAACGCTTGCCCCCGGCCACTCGGTGCAGATGGCGTACAGGTCGTTGCCTTTTCGGGTGTAAAATACCTTCGTGTCTTTGCCCACTTTGGGGGCCATATCCCACTTTCGGGTGCCATAAATACCCTCGCCATTTACGGCTAGCCAGTCGCCAATGTCGTGCAGCCGTTGCTGCATAATCACCGGAATCCGGCCATCGGCGGTGGGGCCGATGTTCAGCAGCAGGTTACCACCCCGTGCTACTTTATCAATCAGAATATCAATCACTTCTTTCGAAGTGTTATAGTCGGTCAGGTTTTCATTGCGGTTGTAGCCAAACGAGCCGCCAATGCCCCGGCACTCTTCCCAGGGGTGATCAATCTTTTTCTCCGTCGTGTTTTCATCGCCAATCAGATCATACTCGGTGGTATAGATGCCCCCATGTTTCGAGCGAGTTTCCTTACCCCAGCGGTCGTTCACCACTACGGTGTTTTTCACGGGCGAATCATTGTACAGCCAGGATAGAAACTGGGTGCTTTTCCAGGTTTCCGATGGGTGGTCCCATTCGCCATCCGTCCAGACAATGTCGGGCTGATAGCGGGTCACGAGGTCTTTCAACTGCGGTATCATGTGTTCGTCCACGTAGCGATTCACATTCTCGCGGTAAAGGGGGTTATACCATTCGTAGAGGGAGTAGTAATAGCCCATCCGAATATCTTTGGCTTTTACGGCCTTGCTCAAATCTCCGGCCAGGTCGCGGTGGGGGCCAACGTCCACCGCGTTCCAGTTCCAGGATTGGGCCGAAGGCCAAAGGGTGAACCCCTCATGATGTTTGCTGGTCAGTACAATATACTTCGCCCCCGATTGTTTGAACACCTCCGCCCATTGATCCGGGTTAAAGAGTTCAGCGTTGAAGTCTTTGACAAAGTCGGGGTATTTGAAATCGGGGCCGTAGTTCTTCTCGTGAAAAGCTTTGAAGTAGGGGTACGTTTTGCCGTTTGGGTCGGTAAGTTTACGCCAGTACCATTCGGCATAACGGTCATACACACCCACGCCATCGCGGGCGGTGGGGCTATAACTTGGCACCGAGAACAGGCCCCAGTGGATAAAAATTCCGAATTTGGCATCCTCAAACCAGGTCGGCACCGGTCGGCTATCAATACTGGCCCAGTTGGGTTGATATTGGGCAAAGGAGGAAAGAGAGAAAAGTAAATAGACAGTAAGGAGAAGGGGTAGCCGAAGATGAAGCATAACGTAGTTTTTGGTAAAAAGTGAAAATACCCAAAAATCTACGCTATAGTGTATCTTACGCTCAAAGGTTGGCTGATCCTATACGAGACTGGATAAATGCATCGCGTGTTACAGTGATTTTCACTAATTCTTTGGTATCTTGGTCAATTAACTCCCCTGGACTCAAGCCATATAGTTGAGCTAAACGCACGATTTGATCGACATCAGGTTTTGAAGCACCTGTTTCGTAACGACAATAAGTTGATTGAGCAATATCAAGTGAATAAGCTACAGCAGCTTGTGAATATCCAAATAAGTCACGAAGTACACGCAATTTAGTTGACATATGGAGCATATAACATGGTTTGAATACAACTTATAAATGTAATTAACCAAAATAAGTTCAAAAAATACAATTATTTTCAACAAAATAATATGACAATATTGGCATATTATCTATATACACAATATCTCTTACAACTCAAAATGTATTTTCCAAATTATTTCTCCATAATATTATTCTTAATTACAAAAATTTAATACACAAATAAATTATAGCTGAACTTCATTTAATAGAATTTTGTCGTAACCAATCCGTGGATATATACTTACTTAATAAAAAGTTATATTTTATGAAGATTGGGAAACACTAAACTTTCTACTAAATCATGAAAAAGCTAGTATTTTTTATTGGAATCCTGTTAACTTCTGTGTCTTGCAATCAATTATCCGAATCATCTGATTTCCCTCGCAAGGATTACACAGTCCAAATACAAACCTTAAACAAAATATATGCAGAAGGGCTTTATATTGCAGCGAATAGCTTTAGATCCAACATCAATAAAACGGGTAAAAATAGTGTTTCAATAAACCAGCCCACAATCATTCGTAATACTCTTGTAGCATTTGAAGGCAACTATTTTACAGCAATTGACAAATCATATTTGTCAATTGCCGACGATTTCAATACTTTGCACCTACCAACCAACAGCCTACCTAATGCAAGACAGCAAAGCTTTTCAATTGACCAATATGAGCGTTTTAACGCTAAGCAGAAGGAAATAGCTCAACAGTTTGTTGATAAGCTTTTAGCAGTAAATGACCCTTTATCGGCAAAAAACCTAGCGATTGATTTTCAAAGCAAAGTGGCTTTACAAGCTTTTACAGACGACGAAAAATTAGAATTATTTTCCTTAGGTTCAGCAGCAATAGCCTTTTCTGACTTTATTGCTAATGGTGGCACTGATATTATTTATAAAGCTTTAGTTGATGAACTTAACAATACCTCTAATACATCACCAAATGGTAGAGTTAAAGGTTGTTCAGTAAACTGGAGAAGTGTTTGGGCAGGAGCAGTTATTGGGTTTGTTGTTGGTGGCGTTGGAGGTGCAAAGGTAGGTTGTGCTGGAGGCATGGTAGCAGGGCCCATAGGAGCTGCAAGTGGTTGTGTTGGAGGTGCAGTTATGGGTGGTGCTTCTGGGTTTATAGGCGGTGCCGCTACTAGTGTTGCAGGAGAATTACTTACAAGTTGTTTTAGATAGTGTATAGTAATATGAAAATCAACAAAATTTTAATGAGTCCAATTTTCGACATTATAATAATGTCATTGGCATTCATGTGGCTTATGCCATTTGGCACGTTTCAGCCTGACAAATTAGGGTTTTACCTTGCAATTTTACAGGCAATTTTTACTTCATTTTCAACACGGTATTTTTTAAAAAAATACCAAAAAGGTTACATGAGTAAAGTGAAGTAATATTCAAGAAGGTGTGTGCTAGATTTAAAGTCTGGCATTCACCTTTTGATAATATTACTAGTTTATAATGTTAATGAGAGTGATAATAAGTACCTTTTTATTTACTCGACCCGTTCGCCCTGCCGGTTAATTTCGTAACTCCTATTGTTAACCAGTACGGTAGCCCGCCCGTCAGAAAACAGGGTAATGTCGTCGTAGATGGGTAAAATCATCCAGTCTTTTTTACGCCAAAGCCCCCACTTGCTACCCTGTGAGGCCCGCCGTTCGCCGTATTGCCCCACCGCCCGCTCTATCTCATCGTAAGGCGTATCGGGCTTTGCCGTTGGCTCATTGTTCCGGCTGACAGTCGCTCCCAGGTCGATAGTGCCATTGCTGCCCGATTCGCTATGCGTTCGTTTTGTCTTGCTTTTACCGGTGGCTGAATGGTTCTTTTTGGGTTTTGTCCGTTTGGCGGGGGTCGTATCCGACGCGATGGAGGTCGGTTCTCGGGTTGCCTGCCGGTCCGACACGCCCAGCCATACCAGCCATAAAATACCAACGGCACCCAGCACGGCCAGCAACAGCACAGCCCAGTTGGGTAGCCCTTTTTCGGCTTGTGGTGGCAGACTTACCGGGCGGTTCTGGCTAGGGGGTGGCGTAACGGCTGCCGGTCGGGGTGGAACAACCGGCTCTTTGGTGAGCATGTCGCGGTAAGGGGCATCGGCCCAGCTGCTGAGGTGTTTCCAGTCGGTGGAGAGAAGTTTGTCTTTCAGCGTGTCGCCCTGGGGCGGATTGACGGCGGCAAAATGCTGCTCAGAGAGGTAAGCTACTACCTCATCCGCCATTCGTTGTGGATCATCGTCAATGGCCACAAAGATAGACCGCAACACCCCAGCGGGGATTAACTGGTCGTGACCAGCCAGAATCTGCCGGATTTTTTGGCGCGTCACCCCAGCCGATGCTGTTGTTTGGCCCAGATTGGTCAGAGGGTCAGCCGCCGGGGTAGCCATAGCGGAACTGGCTGTGGGCGAATCGGGAATGGTAGCCAGAATAGCGGGTAACCAGGTATCTACTACAAACGCCCGCGTGAGCCTGGCCCGCTCGGCATCGGTTACAATCTGCTGAATGTCGCGTTCACTCAGTTGCTTATTGCGTTGCCGGGCCAGGGTCTGAATACTAGTCTTTACGTCGCTGATACGGGGCAGATCGGGGGCAATGCTCTGGCTAACCTGGTTTACTAATCGGCTGAAGTCGGCGGCTGAGAGACCCAATTCAGCAGCCTCGGCAGGCAGACCCATCTGCCGCCATTGCCATTCGGCCACATCGCCTTCGTGCAGCACTACTTCATCCTTTATTCGCTCGCGCAGGTCATCGAGGGTCATAAGCAGGGGTATCCAGCCTTACTGGAAACTAATACGGGCCTTGTCGATAATGACCCATTTTTCACCCTGCAAATGTAAGCGTCCCGGCTGTATCGTCACAATCCGGGCACCGGGCCGGGGTTGTGCGGTGTAAGCGCAGGTATCGTTCAGATACGAATACGGATCGGACAGGGCCAGCCGTTGCAAATCGGGGGTATCGCTTACCTGAAAATCAGCCTGACCTGTACCCCGCGTATGTATCTCAAAAATAGTATCGCGGTCGGGCACCGTCAGCAAACCACCCACGCTGAACCCATCACCGAGATCGGCGGTACGGCCATAGAATGTTTGGGGTATGGGCCGTGGGGCTGGGGGTGCAGGGCTGGGGGCGTAGGGCATGGGGGCTGAGGGGGTAACCTCGGCAGGCCGCTGCGCTTGCGCTACAGGTTGAGCGGGACGCGGTGGGTCGTTAACAGGCGGCTGTACAGGCGGGCTGGCAGGCGAGGTTGCTGGGCGTACCGTGTTTTGGGGCTGCGTTGGGGCTGGAGCTGCAGGGCGGGTATCTTCAAGGGCTTTAATCCGGCGCAGCAGGGCGTTCCGTTCCTGTTCCAGCACAACCACCCGTTGCCCCAATTCGGTTAACGGATTGTCAGCAGGGAGTCGGTCGGTGGGCCGGCGCAGCGTTGCTTGTCTGTTTTGCCAAAACTGATACGCTGACACACACAGGCTCAGCAAGGCGAGGATAAATGTGATGATAGCAAGCATAGAAGTAGCTGATTCAGAATTAGTCGGGGCTGTAGTAATGGCTGTGGTAGCGGTACTGTCGTTGGTCATCTCATCAATGGGCAGATCGTCGGGGGTGGGTATAGTAGCGGCTGCCGTTGGTTACAGGCCCGCAGCGTCTTCGAGGGTTTTCTGATATGTCCAAAATTAAACCTTTTTCTGGCGGTGGGATTAATCGGGGCAATTGGTTATACGCTTCAGCAAAAACGCCCGTAATGTAGCGGGGGTAGCCATAGGCAAAGCAGCCTGTTTGCGGGCATCACTGACCAGCAAACCCGCGTTCGTTAATTTATTCTGCTCAATATACTTGAGCAGGGCCGGGTAGGACGTGCAGGTCGGGCAGGTGGTTTGCTTCTTATACCCATACGTTTTGGCATCCGAAGCCAGAAATTCTACCGTCGCCTTTATCATCCGAAACGCGGCTGTGGTATCGGTCTGTGCCCGGACGGGGAGGGTGAAGAGGAGTAAGAGGGGTAGGATTTTAGGATTCATGTTTTGTTGCGGTTTACCTCACTGAAGCGTCGCCTGCTGCCCTGAGGTTACGACTCCGCGATATATTTCGATAACTCGTACAGCGAATGTTTCAGGGGCAGAAAGAAGAATGTTTCGGCCAGGGCTTCGTTGGGGCTGCGCTCTAGCCCCATACGGGCCAGCATGTAGCTGTCGTAAATCCGGCCACCCCGCGTTACATCGGTACCCACCAGAAAATCGAGGTATTTCTCCGGGGTCTGAATGTTGTACTCGCTCAGGAAATAGGCAATGTCGCGGTCAGTCAGGGTTTTTTCGAGGAACGACTTAACGTTAGTCAGCACCGAATCGTGAAACGCTGCCTGTCCCCGTGCTTCGCCAATTTTAGTACGCCGGTACTCAAAGGCAGTGGGCTTATCTAGCTCCTGCCCCCAATACGACGACGTTTCGCGCCGTTCGTACTGCGCTTTGTCGGCTCCGGCGTTCTCGAACAGCACGGCCCCATTCGCGGTTGTTTCTTTTGGGTTGGCGGCCTGTACCACCTCGAAATCGGGCGGAATAGGGAGCGTGGTATAGGCTTTGAACAGCATTTTGGTGAACGTAATCAGCCGAGCTGGCGAGCCGAGCATGCCCAGATACTGACTACCCCGACCTGTAAACGTAAGGTAACGCGGCAGTTGCAGCCCGTGCGATTCGATGAGTTGCACCAGGTGATAGACCAACGCGCTGTAGTGCAGATACAGCACCAGGCGCATGGCGGGTTTACTATCCTGAATAGACTGGATGAACTTAAACTGATCGTTGTACTTAAACAGCAGACTCACAATATCTTCGGAAGTCAGTTCAGGCGTTTGTACAAACGTATCGAGGGTGGTAAATTCCGGGCCGCGTACCTGACTTAGCGTACGCTGGTAGGCCAGGTAATTTTTCACAAACCCATTATCTTTGCGGTGCGAGGGGTGTCCCTGCTCATCGAGGCCACCGCCCCAAATGTCGTAGCCAGCGAAGCGGAATGAGGTATTGAGATACTTTTCCTGCTGCCGCATAAACAGCATAATATCGGTAGTGCCACCCCCTACGTCCACGTTTACGGCATCGGCAAACGATTTAACCCCCTCCTGTTTTACCAGATAGAAATACGGGGCCAGCGACTCTGGTACGGGCCGTTCCTGGAAATTGCGGGTAGTACCGAACACGGCCTCGAAGGCGTGTTTCCACTCCTGCACCAGGCTCTCCTCCGTTAAGGCCCGCATACTCGATGGAGCCAGCCAGACTACGCGGGTTTGGGTAACGTTGCCCTGGTTCAACACTACTTTATTCCGAATCAGTAAGAGCAATGTCTCAAAAAAGGCCCGAACGCGGGGTCGGTTCAGCGTGTCGCCGGGCTGATTTTCAAACAGCCATTTCAGGTTGGTGATGTAGTGGTTTACCCCCGTGCTGCCCTGCTCCAGATCAATGTTGAAACCGAGGTTGATTTTGCTGAACAGGTTATCGCCATTATCACTGAACCCGCTTTTTTCATAGACGGTGGTACGCAGGGGAAACACAAAGGGTGACCCCGTATCGCGGCCAATGATGGCGGGCACAAACTCGCGCCGAATGAGGGCTTCCATCTGCGGCAGGCTGCCGTAGCCCACTTTCAGCCCGTATTTGTCGTACATGGTTTTAGCCTCGTAGCCCTCATAGGGTTTGTTGAGGGTCACCATCTGCAACTCGTCCTTGTCAAGGTTGGTCTTGCTGTTGGTAATAGTTAGGGGCTTCGGTTCAATATTGCCCGTTGCCGAGTCGGAGTAAGCGATGTGGGTGTTAGAGGTGCCAAAATCCACCGCGAAGGTGAAGTTCTTAAAGCCTTTCTGGTCGATGAGGGTAAACTGCGGCACTACCAGCCCCCGGTACGGAATGCCCTGTTTCTCCAATCGCAGCTCTACCAGATCAAAAGCCTGGGGTACTTTGTAGTAATATGAGGCTGGCTGATCGGCTTTGGGGGTGCGTGGCTCCGGCGGAGCTACCGACAGCGGTTGCCCCCCCACAATGCCGGTCATCTGATAAAACTGCACCGATGTAGCCGACTTAAATCCAGCTTCATACTCGCTCCAGTCGGCCAGCATCACCGTATATTGGTTCAGCCGCTGCCAGTCTGGTTCAGGAACAGTGATCCGGTAGAATGGAAAAAATGCCAGCCCGGAGCGGAAATCCAGCACCGTTTCGGGCTTAGCCAGGTTATACTCTTTGCGGAAAGTAACCGTGCGGTTGTTCCGAATCGGGATGGTCAACGCGGCCGTAATGACCCGGTCTATCCCCCGGCTTTCCTCGCGAATGATAAGCTGGCGTTGCAGGTCTTCGAGCCGGAAGAAATTGAAGTATTCTTTCCGAACCGGTAGCAGAAAATCACAATCGCCCGTCAGGCCCGTTACAAACCGGCTGTTGTTGATTTTGAAGGGCATCCGAATCAGGAAATCCTCCAAAAAATCGTCGGTACTCACAAACGGATACCGTACATTATCCACACCGGGTAGCAGTCGATCAGCCAGCAGCCCCCCCTCAGCCAAGTTGTTCAGGGCCGAGCGCATCACCACAGTTTGGGGATTCCAGGGCGTATTTTTCACGTAGCGGCCCGCCACATCCATGCGCGAGGCCAGTGCCAGTGGCTTCCGAACCCCAGTGGGCGCACCGCTGCGGGCTTCGCGCTGGTAGTGCGTTACGGTAGGCTGCATCACAAAATCGCTGCCCTGCTCAATGTCTTCCAGTAGACTGGCTTCCCGTACTTTATACAGGGCTAGTCCCGGCAGCACCTGCAAGGGGGAGTTACTTTCGCCCCCAATACTAATCGGCTCAAAGTTATCGAGCGAGGTGTTCGGCTCCACGGGCAGTGCCACGGGGCTATCGAAGAAGGCTTTGTAGAGGTAGTCCTTAAACCCACCCAGCAACTGCCCATTATAGCCATCGTATAGCCGACGCAGGTAGGTAACAAACGCACTGTCGCGCTCGCTGAGGGGGATGTATTCGTTCTGAAAAAAGGCCCGTCCGGTAGTGCTTTTGGGCAAATCGACGTATTTGTTCTGCCGCTCCTGCTCCCAGTTGGGGGAGGTAAATACCAGGGTCAGGGGCGAGGTGCCGCCCAGCAGGGCACCTTTGTAGTAGATCAGGATAAACTGCTGGAGATTGGCCAGATCGCCCCGCAGGTCGAGGTCGAGGGCTTTGGCCAGCACCTGATGGGCATGGCGGGTGGCGGTACCGCCCGTTACCGATGGCCCTGTATTGGTTTTGCTATTTAACACTGCCAGCCGCTCACTGCGGTTCCAGACCCGGTAAGTAAGATCGGGGCTGTTGCCTGCCTGAAACAGCAGTTCGAGCATATCGAGGCAGTGCGACACCAGTACGTGATACAGCGTTAACTCGCGGGGCAACAGGTCATTTTTCACGAGCCGGAAGGCCGTATCGAACAGGTAAATCCGGGCAAATGGCGAGGGAATGGAGGTGCCTGCCTTAGCCGCCACCCCACCCCCCGACAGGGTATCTTTGATATGTTCGATGCGCTGTCCGTTCAGCCCGCTCTGCGTGCCGGTCCAGCCCTGGTGATTTTGCTGACTAACGTTCGGGTCGTCGTCGATGCGGAGTATGTGGGGCATAAAGTTAGTTTGTCTCGGTTTGCTGTACGAGATAAATATCTCGTACAGCTATGCTTGTGTCAACTCCCGGCTTACAGGGCCGAGTTTTTCGGTGCAGCGGTCGGCTATGTCGATGAGGAGTTGCATAAAGCGAGGTTGAGGTTCGGGGAAAGCTGTTTGCAGGCTGTTTTCGAGCTTGCCAGCGTTGTCCTGCAAAAAGCTATCGCTAATCCCTTTGTTGAAAAAGCTGGCTTCAATCCGCTTGGCCCGCACCAGCCCGTTAAAGTCACTGGCCATATCAAAGGGGTGAAAGGCCCGGTCATTGTCGGCCATCTCGTTCAGCCAGGGTTTAAAGTAGCCTGCTATAA
>JBBQUC010000046.1:0-13965 GCA_038212815.1 Cytophagales bacterium | reverse complement strand
TATCGGCTGCCAGCCGCCGAGAAACTCATGACAACCGTTAACCCAAAAATCTCATCGAGTGGCGGCTCGTTCAGCCTGACCGACCTGACCGATGGCGATCTGGCAAAAGCGACGATGTTACCGCCGATGGAAGTAGGGCAGGATATGTGGATTCAATATGCGTTTGATAGCCCGCAGACGGTCAAGGCGTTTACCATTGTGGGCGCACTACCGGCAAGCCAACTGGCTGAGTTCAATGGAATGCCCGATAACCGGGGGTTGAAAGTGAGCGACGATGGCGTGAATTTCCGCGATGTGGTTATCATCCGGGGGAGTCTTATGCCGCAAAGTACCATGAGCATCTTACCAACCACAGCTAAATACTTCCGCTTTACGTTTAAAACCGAGAAGCCCGAGGGCAACCCCTTTGCGGCCATGATGGGCGGAAGTAGCGAACCCGGTAAGCCGCAGGGGGTACCCGTAGCCGAATTAGTGCTGCACAACACCGACCGCATAGACCTGTTTGAGCAAAAAGCTGGTTTCAGTCCCTGGAAAGAAACCACCCACTCGCTGGTAAAGCCGGATGCCGATGCCATTCCGACCGGTGATGTGATTGACTTAACGGCAAAAATGAGTGCCGATGGTACGCTGAACTGGACCCCGCCCGCCGGGGCAGCATCCACTGCGGCAGCATCCACTGCGGCAGCATCCGCTGGGGACTGGGTTATCATGCGCTTAGGCTACTCGATTACAGGCCGCGAAAACCACCCCGCATCGCCCGAAGCAACCGGGCTGGAAGTAGATAAGCTCGACAAAGTGGCCGTGAAGAAATACATCGAGACGTACCTGGATATGTATAAAGACGCTACGGGCGGTCAACTTGGGCCAAAGAGCCTGGAGTATATGATTTTAGACAGTTACGAAGCGGGTCACATGACTTGGACGAAAACCATGCCCGACGAGTTTCTGAAACGGCGCGGTTATGCCATTACCCCCTGGTTGCCCGTGCTGACGGGCCGGGTGATACGCAGTGCCGAAGCCAGCGAGAAATTCCTGTGGGACTTCCGCAAAACCATCGGCGAGCTGATTGTGGAAAGTCATTATGAGGTGATTGGCGAAGCCCTGCACGCACGTGGCATGAAACGCTATACCGAATCGCACGAAGGGGGGCGGATTTATTTGGCCGATGGTATGGACGTAAAGCGTAACGCCGATATTCCCATGGCAGCTATGTGGACACCGGGTAGCCTGGTGCCGGGCGATAACGAAGAAGTCCGCAGTGAAGCCGATATTCGGGAAGCGGCTTCGGTAGCGCATATTTATGGGCAGAACTTAGTTGCTGCTGAGTCGATGACTTCCGTAGGCAACGGCTTTAGCTGGTATCCCGAAAAACTCAAGCGCACCGCCGATCTCGAAATGGCTTCGGGCCTCAATCGTTTTGTAATTCACACGTCGGTACACCAGCCGCTCGATGATAAAAAACCCGGTTTTTCGCTGGGGCCGTTTGGTCAGTACTTTACCCGTCAGGAAACATGGGCAGAGCAGGCCAAACCCTGGATGGACTATCTGGGCCGCAGTTCGCACCTGTTGCAGCAGGGCAAAGCCGTTGTAGATGTGCTGTATTACTACGGCGAAAACAACAACATCACCCAGTTATCTACCGAAAAGCTGCCCACTATATCGGCGGGCTACGCGTTTGATTTTGTGAATGCCAGTGCCCTGCTGAACATCATTCAGGCCGGGCCGCATTCGGCAAAGAACGGCAAGCTCGTTACGCCCAGCGGTATGAGTTATAGTGTGCTGGTACTGGACGAAAGTGCGAAACAGATGACGCTGCCCGTGCTGAAAAAAATCGGCGAATTGGTAAAAGCCGGGGTAAAGGTAACGGGCGCGAAACCCGAAAAATCGCCCAGCCTGAGCGACAACGCGGCTGAGTTTACCGCCTTAGTGAATGAAATATGGAGCAATCCCAATGTTTCGGTAGGCAAATCAGTGGCTGAGGTGTTAAAAGGTGTTAACGTACCTGAAGATGTCATCATCAAAAACGCCACCGCCAAAATCCTATATGTACACCGCAACACAGGCAACGAGGATATTTACTGGCTCGATAACCGCAGCGATGCGCCCAACGATGCCGAGGTAAGTTTCCGCATAACGGGCAAAGTGCCTGAATTATGGAATCCACAGACGGGTAAAACGGAAAGTATCTCATACCAGATTAAAGACGGACGTACCCTTGTGCCGGTTCATTTTGAGTCGTGGGATGCGTATTTCATCGTCTTCTCGAAGAAAGCCATCATTACGGCCTATACCAAACCCACCCTTACCGAAACCCCTGTACTAACCATCTCGTCGCCCTGGGCAGTCAGTTTCCAGTCGGCTACGGGCGGTATCCCCGGCACGGCTACGCTTACCAAACTGGCATCGTGGAGCGACAATACTGATACAGACATTAAGTACTTCTCAGGCACAGCGATGTACAAAACCTCGTTCACGCTGCCAACGGTCGTGACAGGCGGAGCTTATGAACTGGACCTCGGAGAAGTAAAGAACCTTGCGGAAGTGCTTATTAACGGCAAAAACGTAGGTATAGCCTGGAAAAAACCCTTCCGGCTCGACATGACTGATGCGGTGAAATCAGGGGTGAATACGCTGGAAGTGCGCGTAACAAACCTCTGGGTAAACCGGCTCATCGGCGATGCTCAGCCCGGACGCGGAACCGCTGACGTAAAAACCAAAACCACGTTTACGACCATGCCTTTTTATCAGGCTAACTCGCCCCTGCTGCCATCGGGCTTGCTGAGTGAGGTAAAAGTAGTGCTGAAAAAATAGACTTTTAACTTGTCACTCCTTCCTAAACGATTCACTTTTAACCGTAACCCCGTATGCAGGTCATCTTAGGGCTTCTCTACCACACCATTGGTGGTGTTTTTTCAGGCAGTTTTTATATGCCGTTCAGCAAAGTAAAAGGCTGGGCCTGGGAGAGCTACTGGATTGTGGGGGGTATTTTTTCGTGGCTGATTGTACCGCCTTTAGCCGCTGTGCTAACCATCCCCGACTTTGGGGCCATTATTGCCGCTACACCGTTCAGCATCAAATCCATTACATTTATTATGGGTTTGCTCTGGGGAATTGGCGGCCTGACTTACGGGCTGGGCGTTCGGTATCTGGGAATGTCGCTGGGTAACTCGGTGGTGCTGGGGTTCTGCTCGGCATTCGGGGCGTTGGTGCCTTCTGTCTACTACAACATCAACCCCGTTGCGGGCAAAACGTCTTTCTCCGATATGCTTGGGTCGAGCGGGGGGCAGTTGGTGCTGTTGGGCGTACTGGTTTGTCTGATTGGCATTGCCATTTCGGGACGGGCGGGTATGCTGAAAGAAGCTGAACTGTCGGATGAGGCCAAGCGGGCGAGTGTCAAAGAGTTTAGTTTGGTGAAAGGGCTGACCATTGCCATTATTTCGGGCATCCTTAGCTCGTTTTTCAACTTCGGTATTGAGGCCGGCAAACCAATGGCCGAACAGGCTGTTGTGCAGGGCAGCAACCCCCTGTTTCAGAACAATGTCACGTATGTGGTGCTGCTCTGGGGCGGGCTAACCACTAACTTCCTGTGGTGTATGTACCTAAACGCCAAAAATAAAACCTTTGGCGATTATACCAATGCTCGTACGCCTATTGCCTCGAATATTCTGTTTGCGGGCATTGCCGGTACGATGTGGTTTCTGCAATTTTTCTTTTACGGCATGGGTGAGAGCAAGTTAGGCAACGGGGCCAGTTCCTGGATTACGCACATGGCCACCATTATTCTGACCGCTAATTTCTGGGGCCTATACCTGAAAGAATGGTCGGGCGTGTCGGCCAGAACCTTCCGCACGTTCATCATGGGTATCATCGTCATCCTGATTTCCATTGTATTGGTGGGAATCGGCAATTCACTTTAACCGTCAACTACTCAATCATCATGCAGGTAGCCCAGCATCAGATTGCCGACCACAACGATTCGCTCCTGAGTCGACATCAGGCTAAACTGAACTTCACGGTTTCAGAAGTGGAGAACGCCGAAGCCATTATCCAGAAACTAATGGCGTTCCAAATTGCCATTCCCTCGTGGGCACTCGGTACGGGCGGCACCCGTTTTGGCCGGTTTGCCGGGGGCGGTGAGCCGCGTAGTCTGGAAGAAAAAATGGAAGATGTAGGTCTGCTCCACGCGCTCAACCAATCGTCGGGTGCTATCTCCCTACACATTCCCTGGGATATTCCCAGTGATTATAGGGCCATAAAGATTCTGGCTGCCCAGCATGGACTGACCTTCGATGCGGTGAACTCAAACACCTTTCAAGACCAGCCTGACCAACCGGATGGCCGGACCCCGGATGGCCGGACTCCACTTACCTATAAATTTGGCTCGTTGCAGCACGTGGATAAAGCCGTTCGGCAACAGGCTATCGAGCACAATATTGAGGTAATCAGGCATGGCATCGAGTTAGGTTCAGAATCGCTAACAGTCTGGTTATCGGATGGTTCCTGTTTTCCCGGTCAACTAAACTTCCGCCGGGCCTATCACAATACGCTGGAGAGTTTACAAGAAATCTACGCGGCTTTGCCCGCCAACTGGAAACTATTCCTCGAATACAAAGCCTTCGAGCCTAACTTTTATTCGACCACCGTGGGCGATTGGGGAATGTCGTACTCGTATGTACAGAAATTAGGCGACAAAGCCTACACGCTCGTTGACCTCGGTCACCACCTCCCCAATGCCAACATCGAGCAGATTGTAGCCCTGCTCCTAATGGAAGGCAAGCTGGGCGGTTTCCATTTTAACGACTCCAAATATGGTGACGACGACCTGACGGCGGGGGCTATCAAACCCTATCAATTATTCCTGATTTTCAACGAATTGGTTGAAGGCATGGACGCGCGGGGCATGAGCCATACGGCCGATTTAGGCTGGATGATCGATGCGTCGCACAACGTGAAAGACCCGCTCGAAGACCTGTTGCAATCGGTGGAAGGCATTATGATTGCCTACGCGCAGGCACTATCAGTACCCCGCCAGGCATTAGAGAAAGCGCAGCAAAGCAACGATGTGGTGAAGGCGCAGGAGATTCTGCAAAACACCTTCCGTACCGATGTCCGGGCGTTGGTGGCCGAAGCCCGCTTACGCGCTGGGGCGGCCATGAACCCCATTCAATTATTCAGAAGCCTGAACGTCAGAGAGAACCTGATTAAAGAGCGGGGGCTGAAGGCCGTAGCAACGGGTCTGTAATACTACTCAATTCAACGAAATTTTATGACTACTCAAACCTATTCCGCATCCACGTTCCATCATGTCAGCTACTTGTGGGACGAAGCCAAAGCGGCCGAATTCGCGGGCTATGAACCGCACGAACGGGAAGTTGCGTTATTCATTTACCGGTCTAACCTCCTCGGTGCCGACCTTCGGCTGACTAATTATGGGGGCGGCAATACCTCCGTTAAAGTGGTCGACAAAGACCCGCTGACGGGGCAGGATGTGGATGTAATGTGGATAAAAGGTTCCGGTGGCGACATTGGCACTCTCACCAAAGGTGGGTGCGCGGCCCTGTATTTAGACCGGCTGCGGAGTTTGGAGAAGGTGTATCGGGGTCTGGAATTTGAGGACGAAATGGTGGCCCTGTTCAACCACTCCATCTTCGATTTGACCTCCAAAGCCCCCTCTATCGACACGCCCCTGCACGGCTTTTTGCCGTTCAAACACATTGACCACCTACACCCGGATGCCGCCATTGCCATTGCTGCTGCCAAAGACGGACAGCGTATCACCGAAGAACTATTTGGCGGAACGGTTGGCTGGGTAGGCTGGCAACGGCCCGGTTTCGATCTGGGCCTGAAACTGCGCGATTGTCTCGACGAAGCAGCCGCACGGGGCATTAAACTGCGCGGCATCATGCTCGGCTCGCATGGCCTGTTCACCTGGGGCGAGACGTCGTATGAAAGCTACATCAACACGCTGGAAGTAATTGAACGCTGTGCGGAGTATTTAGAAGAGAATTATGGCGGTCCCGCTCCGGCGTACCGGTCGCACGGGAAATCCAGGCTCATCTTTGGCGGTCAGAAAATAGACAGTCTGGCTCCCGAAGATCGGCGGAAGCAAGCGGCTATGCTGGCTCCGGTGCTGCGCGGTTTCTGCTCAAGCGGTCCGTCGCCACGGGGACGGTCGATGATCGGCCATTTCACTGATGATGAGCGGGTACTGGCGTTCATTAATTCCAACGATTTGCCCCGGTTAGCCCCGATGGGTACCTCCTGCCCTGACCATTTCCTGCGGACTAAAATCAGCCCGTTAGTCCTGGAGTTGACCCCAACCGACGACCTGACCGATGTGAATTCGTTGAAAGAGCAGCTTGCTCCCGCTTTTGCCACCTACCGGCAGGGCTACACCGATTATTACAACACCTGCAAACGGGCCAATAGCCCGGCCATGCGCGACCCAAACCCGGTCGTGATTCTCTATCCGGGCGTGGGCATGTTCACGTTTGCTAAAGACAAAACCATGGCGCGGCTAGCTTCTGAGTACTACATTAATGCCGTAAATGTGATGAACGGGGCCGAAGCTGTATCGGAATATACTTCGCTACCCCGGCAGGAAGCGTTCGATATTGAATATTGGCTGCTCGAAGAAGCCAAGCTACAGCGCATGCCTAAGCCAAAAGCCCTATCGGGCCGTATTGCGTTAGTAACTGGCAGCGCAGGAGGGATAGGCAAGGCTATCGCTAAAAAATTCGCCGAAGAAGGGGCCGTTGTCGTGTTGAACGACATTAACGAAGCGCGGCTGGCCGGGGCAAAGGCCGAGTTTGTAAATAAGTTTGGGCCTGATGCCGTTGCCAGCACTCTGCTGAACGTGACCGATGCGGAGAGCATTCAGTCGGCAATGGATGCGGCCTGTCTGGCCTTTGGTGGGGTCGATATTATTGTCAACAACGCGGGTATCAGCATCTCCAAACCCATTGAAGACCATATGCTGGCCGATTGGGATAAGTTGTACGATATTCTGGTAAAAGGTCAGTTCTTCGTAACCCAGGCGGCTGTGGCCGTGATGCGGAAACAGGGTATTGGGGGCGATGTGGTGAATATTGTCAGCAAAAACGCGCTGGTGTCTGGCCCGAACAACGCGGGCTACGGCTCGGCCAAAGCCGCGCAGTTGCACCTGAGCCGCCTGAACGCGGCTGAGTTGGGTGGCGATAAGATTCGTGTCAACGTGGTCAATCCCGATGCCGTTATTGCCGACTCGAATATCTGGGCCGGTGGCTGGGCTGAAGGCCGCGCCAAAGCCTATGGCATTACAGTTGAGGAACTCCCCGCCTACTATGCTAAACGTACCCTGCTGGGCGAAGCCATTCTGCCCGACGATATTGCCAATGCGTGCTTTGCCTTTGTAGGCGGTTTACTCCATAAATCAACCGGAAACGTCCTGAACGTAGATGGGGGAGTAGCCATGGCGTTTGTTCGATGAAACCGTTTAACCCACAGATTTATCTGTGGGTTTGAACGGTATATTGGTCGATTTTCAATGGCAACCGTTTCAACGGTTTTCCTGGCTATCGAGCAAACCGTAATGGGCCAGAAATTGATTGTACTCATCCTGAAAGGTCAGCTTGCGATGGTGTTCGTCCTGATTTTGAATATAATGGCGCACTCGTTGCAGATGTCCCTCACTAACTGAAAAAGCACCATAGCCTGTCTGCCACGCAAACGGTTGTGGCGTTAGCTTTTGTTGGTTGAACGTATGTGAGCTTGCACCTTTAACTTGCTTTAGCACATCAGAAATTGACAGTCGGGGATTGAGCAAAAAAAGCAGGTGTACATGATCAGCTACTCCGCCTACACTATTAACGGCACAATCGGATGCTATTAACTGACGGGATAATTCATCATGTACAGTTTGGCTGATAGCTGGTTTAATCAGCGGTTCTCTGTTTTTTGTTGCAAAAACGGCGTGTACCCAAATTTTTGATTTTGAATGACTCATGCAGGCAATAGAAAACCGTTGAAACGGTTGAATTACAACAAAATAAATCTGTTTCCCAAACCGACAATCCCACAGATAAATCTGTGGGCTAATTATTGACTCAATGCTCACACCCGTAATCGCGATTGTTGACGTTGGCAAAACCAACAAAAAGCTGTTTCTCTTCAATCAGCAATACGAGATCGTTTGGGAGAAGACGGCGGCTTTTGCCGAAACGGTCGATGACGATGGCGACCCATGCGAAGACGTGGGCCTGTTAACAAAGTGGGTGCTGACTACCATTGCCGAGGTACTGGACTTGCCGCAGTTTGCCGTGCAGGCACTCAATTTTACGACCTATGGAGCCAGTCTGGTTTATCTAGATGCCGAAGGGCGGCAGATTGGACATTTGTATAACTACCTCAAGCCGTACCCCGAAGCGATTCGCGGGCAGTTTATTGAGCAATATGACCCTGCCGGGACGTTGTCGTTAGAAACGGCATCGCCCTGGTTAGACAGTCTGAACTCGGGGTTGATGCTCTACCGGATCAAGTACGACAAGCCCCGGTTGTTTCGGCGCATCTGGTACGCGCTGCACCTGCCCCAGTATCTGAGTTACCTCATTACCCGACAGATGCTATCCGACCTGACCAGCATTGGTTGCCATACTATGCTCTGGGATTTTACCAATGCACGGTATCACAACTGGGTAAAGGCCGAAAAGCTGGATCAGTTGATGGGCAGCCTATACCCCGGCGACCGAGCCATGAATGCTCTGATGGTACAGCATCAGCACGAAAAAACGCATCCATTGCGGGTGGGGGTTGGCCTGCACGATTCGTCGGCGGCCCTGATTCCGTATCTGGCGAGTTTTAGCGACCGGGGCCACGCATCGCACTTTGTGTTAATCTCGACCGGCACCTGGTGCATCAGCATGAACCCATTCAACAACGAGCCGCTCACCGCCGACGAGTTAGCGCAGGATTGTCTGAATTACCTGACGTATGAAGGGCAACGGGTAAAAGCCGCCCGATTGTTTGCCGGGTATGACCATGAGCAACAGACCAAACAACTAGCCGGGCAATTCAACGTGGCCCCTGATGCCTACAAACAGGTTCAGTACAATCCCGCCCTTATTGCCCAATTGCAACACCCCACCCCACCCCCACCCGCCGATTACGACACGGCTTACCACCAACTCATGCTCGACCTGATGGCCAGGCAACTGGTATCGACAAAATTGGTAATGCCTATGGGCCATAATCAACCCTCTATCCGTCGTATCTTTGTCGATGGTGGGTTCAGCCATAATCCAATTTATATGAATCTGTTGGCGGCAGCTTTCCCCGATAGCGAAGTCTGGGCGGCATCAGTGGCGCAGGCAACGGCCCTGGGTGCTGCCCTAGCTATACATAGCCACTGGAACTCACAGCCATTGCCTAATAGCTTAATTACCTTGACGCACTATAAGGCTCCAACCCTATAAGGTGTCAAAAAACGCGTAAGATTACTCAGCTTATGACTGTCGGCTTATTCATTCCGTGTTACGTTGACCAGTTTTATCCGCAGGTAGCCATTGCCACCCTGGAGTTATTGGAGAAACTGGGCCAAACCGTTGTGTTTCCAACGGGGCAAACCTGTTGTGGACAGCCGATGGCCAACTCTGGATTTGAACACCTGACCCATACCCTCAGCAACCGGTTTGTAGAGCAGTTTGGCGGGGTCGATTACATCGTATCGCCATCGGGCAGTTGCGCCCTGCACCTGAAAGAACACCTGCACGTTACGCATGATCAGGCCAAAGCCGGGCAGGTGCAGCAGCGGGTCTATGAGCTTACCGAGTTTCTGACCGATATAGTGCAGGTCAACACCCTGTCTGCCAACTTCCCTCATCGGGTGGGGCTGCACCAAAGTTGTCACGGGCAGCGGGGGTTGCACATTGCCCAGATGAGCGAACTGGTTGCCCCGCCCTTCTCGAAACCCGTGGAGTTGCTGAACATGGTGACCGGCCTGGAGTTAATCTCCTTAGACCGCCCCGACGAGTGCTGTGGCTTTGGTGGTACGTTCTGCGTGCTGGAAGAAGCTGTTTCGGCGAAGATGGGCAAAGACCGTATAGCTGACCACCTGCGCCACGGAGCCGAGTTCATCACCGGGGTCGATATGTCGTGCCTGATGCACCTTGAAGGTGTTTTACGGCGACAGGGTAGTAAAACAAACGTTGTGCATATTGCCGAGATACTGAACTCATGAACCACCCTGAACTGGCAGAACAGTTTAACCGCGACGAGGCTCGCGTGGACTGGCACGATGAAACGCTGTGGTTTGTGCGGCAAAAGCGCGATAAGGCTGCGCATAGCCTGCCTGAATGGGAAACCCTGCGCGAAACGGCTTCGCAGATTAAGCACAATGTGCTGGGCAACCTGGCCGATTACCTGGTGCAGTTCGAGCAGAACGCGCTGGCCAACGGGGTGCAGGTGCACTGGGCCACCAATGCCGCCGAACATAACCAGCTTGTGCATCAGATTTTGCTGGATAACCAGGTTGACCGCATGGTGAAGAGTAAATCCATGCTGACCGAAGAGTGCCACCTGAACGATTACCTGGCTCAACAGGGTATCGACGTAATCGACTCTGACCTGGGCGAACGGATTGTGCAACTGGCGGGCGAAGCACCCAGTCACATTGTGCTACCCTGTATTCACTGGAAAAAAGAAGAAATTGGAGCCTTATTCCACCAGCACCTCGGCACCGAAGCCGGTTGCGCCGACCCCCAAATACTGACCGGCGCGGCCCGCCTGCATCTGCGCGATACCTTTCTGACCCGGCGCCTAGCCCTTACAGGCGTGAACTTTGCCATTGCCGAAACCGGCGAGTTTGTGGTCTGCACCAACGAAGGTAATGCCGATATGGGTGTTCATCTGGCCGATGTGCATATTGCCAGCATGGGCATCGAAAAAATCATTCCCCGGCGCGAACACCTGGGCGTGTTTCTACGGCTCCTGACTCGTTCAGCCACCGGCCAGCCCATCACTACCTATTCGAGCCATTTCAGACGGCCCCGCCCCGGGCAAACAATGCACCTGATTCTGGTGGACAATGGCCGCTCGGTGCAGTTGGGTCGCGACGATTTCCGTAACTCGCTGAAGTGTATCCGATGCGGAGCCTGCATGAATACCTGCCCGGTGTATCGGCGCAGCGGAGGGCATTCGTACCAAAGTGCCGTTGCTGGGCCAATTGGGGCTATTCTGGCCCCTAATCTCGACATGACCAAACATGCCGACCTGCCCTTTGCCTCTACCCTTTGTGGTTCCTGCACCAATGTTTGCCCCGTTAAAATCGACATTCACCAGCAGTTGTATAAATGGCGGCAGGTACTTACACAGGAGGGGCAGGCCACAACCGCCAAAACCGTGAGTATGCAGGCCATGAACGCCGTACTCTCGAACAGGGGGCTGTATAGCCTGGCGGGGCGGGTGGGGCGGCAACTGATGCGCTGGTTTCCGGCCCTGGTAAGCAATAAACTGAACCCTTGGTACACGCACCGCGAAATGCCGGAGCCACCCAAAGAGTCGTTTGGTGAGTGGTATGCTAAACACCGGAAACCATGACCAGTCGCGAAAAAATACTGGCTGCCGTTCGGCAAAATCAGCCCGCAGCCTCGTCTCTGCCGCCTATGCCGACTTCAACTACGTTTGATGAACAGCCCCTGGAGCGGTTTGAGACTATTCTGACCGGTATTGGGGGCCGGGTGATCCATGTAGCCGATTTGGGTGAAGTGAGCCGATACGTAGAAGTCCACTACCCACACCCGCTACGGGTCATTACCACCCTGCCCGAACTGGCGGGCGTGGCTGAAACGAACTGGACAGCCTATACCCCTCACGGGCTGGCCGATGTTGAACTGGCCATTATCCGTGCCCATTTTGGAGTAGTCGAAAATGGGGCTGTCTGGCTCACCGAAGCCTTACTGGGACAGGGTGATGCCCTGGTTCGGGCGGTGCCATTTATCCCGCAGCACCTGGCCGTTGTGCTGAATCAGGCCGATCTGGTGCCTACCATGCACCACGCCTACGCCCGCATTGGTCACGAAAACTATAATTACGGGGTGTTTGTGGCTGGCCCCAGCAAAACCGCCGATATTGAGCAATCGCTGGTGCTGGGTGCCCACGGGCCCAAGACGATGACCGTATTTTTGGTCAGTCTATAGGGCTATTTTGATGAGTTGATGGGTCAGACTGTTAACAAACCAAAGCGCATTACCCAGTAGCAATACGCCCGCTATACCCCGACTTTTAGTATCAATTGTACCAATCCGGGCTTTTTTAGCTAGGTCGAACACGCCAATACGGCCCGTTTCGTAGTCTGACACATAGAGCGTAGTCCCGTCGGTATCAATGCCGCAAGGCACCTCAAGCGGCAACTTATCTATAAACACTTCCGATGTAGCCAGCATTGTGCTGTATTCTTTGGCATTATCAATGCCCTGCCTGCCCCCTGCTGGTTTCCCGCTATCTGTTTTTAAGCGAATGATTCGCTGTTGTCGGGCATCGACGATATAGAGCCATTTACTCGACGGGTCGTAACAAACATGGCTGGGAATACCGGCAACCGGGCTAATCTTTTCGGATAGCCCATACCGCCGAATGATGCCATCGGTATGATCTTCTCCCCCCGGATAATGGCCTTTCCCAAAATTATAGCTGACTACATCGCCAGTCGATCCGTCGAGCACCCAGAATGTGTTGTTTTCGTCGGCGGCAATACCTAGCGAAATCAGCGACTCATGGAGCATGGAGTTGTGGCTCCCATTAGCCGCATAGGTCACGGAATCGGCATAGACGGCAAAATCGCTGGTCCAAAATGTAGGGCCATTATTGCCATTATTATTGGCATAGGACGTGTTGGCCCAATAGCCATCCCGGTTAAACGCAATACTGGTTGGAAAGGAGAAAAAATGACCGGTAGCGAGTGACTTATCTTTTCGGACAACCGAGAACTGGTTTGCCTGAGCCGGATTAAATACAGTTAGGGTAAATCCTTTGCGGCTGAAAGTACCGCCATTAAAGACCTCACCATAGTTCGAGACCCATAATTCGTTAGGGCGGACTGGATTTTGGGCTATATCGGTTGGAAACTGTAGTTTGTCCGTAGCATCGGCAACAACAGTATAGGGGTATTGTTTTTGGGTCAGCCCATCGGTATAACTACCCGCAGAAAACGATTTTCTGTACAACTTTTCGGTCTCTTTAAAAATCGGCTGATTGGTAGGGATAACCGGGAGGGCGTTCCAGACTATTGGCGTAGAGCTAGTTCCCCCTGTTTCTGTATGACAAATGGGAATAACAGGCTGAACCGGATCGGTACTTTTTTTGCAACTTCCCAGCAGCAGTATACCCACTACGAAGAACTTATCCCAGATAGTCATATTCAGGAAGTTTACCAGGGTAATTAACTGCGGGAAACATCATTTGTTTATACGGTCAAGAGTATGCTCAATCAGAATGGCCTAATTCCGAACAAGTTATTCCAATCAAGCTACACATCGACGGGGGCAAACCACTTGGCATACATGACGTAATTGGTAGCCGTTCGGGCAAAGATTTCGGCCTGTTCGGGCGAGACGGCTTTGAGCAGCCGGGCCGGGTTGCCCGCGTAAATACTGCCGGGTGGCACCTGTGTGTGTTGCGTAACAATGGCCCCGGCGGCAATAATACTGCCCGTACCCACCACGGCCCCATCCATCACAATGGCCCCCATGCCAATCAGCACGTTGTCTTCCAGGGTGCAGCCATGCACCACTGCATTATGGGCAATAGATACATTATTGCCAATGGTGGTCTTGAATTTCTGGTAGGTGCAGTGAATCACGGCCCCATCCTGAATGTTGGTGCGGTTGCCAATGATAATGCTGTTGACATCGCCCCGCACCACAGCATTGAACCAAACGGTGCAGTCGGCACCCAGTATCACCTCGCCAACCACCGTGGCGTTGGGAGCCAGCC
>JBBQUC010000045.1:0-14098 GCA_038212815.1 Cytophagales bacterium | reverse complement strand
GTAAGCCGCCGACCGGAAAATGGTATGCGTTGCTTTCTGAAAATCAGTTTCGGTAGCCTCGAAGATATTCGGGACATAGCGTTGTGGGTTCCGGTCTATGAGCGGGAACCACGTACTCTGTACCTGCACCATAATCCGGTGGCCTTTCAGAAACACGTGATCGAGTGAATGGAGGTCAACCGTAAACGGCGTTACCTTATTGGGTTGCAATGCCTGTGGTTTCTCAAAACTCTTGTGAAACCGACCCCGCAACACATCGTTAGCAACCATAAACTGATACCCTGCCATCTTAGGTTCTTTGGGGTAGTTTTCGGGGTAAACATCAATTAGTTTCACTACCCAGTCGGCATCACTGCCGGTGGTGGCGGCAAACAGCCGGGCCAGCAGGGTTCCCGTTACGGTTACGGCCTCGGTCAGCGGTTCGGTTTGCCAGGACAACACGTCGGGGCGGTTATCCACAAACCGCTGGTCTTCGGTAAGCCAAGTGAACCAGCGGGAGCCGGGGCCATACGTCTGCTCGATGGGCCGGGGCCGATAGGGCACTGGATGAGCCGGGTCCGACACGTAACTGTCTGTTCCGGTGGTTTCGGCGGGTTTCCCGAACGATAACTCCCCGTTGGCCCGGAAATACAGGTTGCGTTTAACGGCTTCGGCAGGAGGCCATTGGGTGTAAGTTTTCCACTCATTCCGGCCCGTCTGGAAGGCGGTCACTTCGGGGAAGTTGCCCTTGCCTTTGCTTTTGAGGTGATAGGCAAACCAGGGCGTAAGCATGGCCTGTCGGAAGGTGCTGGCGGTGGTGGTATCGAAACTGATATTGCCCAGTTTACGGCCCTCGCCCCAGGCCCAGCCGCCGTGATTCCAGGGGCCGACAATGAGGTGATTCTGGTGCTTGTCGTCGCCTTTTTCCCAGAGTTCGTAGGTTTTCAGGGGGCCGTAAAAATCTTCCTGATCCCACCAGCCCGCTACGTTCTGAACGGCTACTTTAGGTTTCCCCAACCGGGGAGTCGACGACTGTTTTTGCCAGAAAGTATCGTAGTTGGGGTGTTTGGCAAAATCGTTCCAGGTGGGCAGTTTCCCCAGAAAATGCTTTTTGTTGGCGTTAGCCAGCGGCCCTAGTTTCAGAAACCAGTCGTAGGTGTCGTAGATGCCAAATTGAAACAGTGTATCGGTTTTGGCGGCCTCTTCCATAAACGCATAGTCGAATCCGTAGCTTAACCGGAAAGCCCCCTGATGGTGAAAATCGTCGCCCATCCACATATCAGCGGGGGAAGCGTGTTCCGAAATGGCGCGCAGGGCCGGGTGCGGATCAATGGCTCCCATCACGCTCGTCCAGCCATCATAGGAGGTACCATACATCCCTGCTTTACCGTTGTTATTGGGTATGTTTTTTAGCAGCCAGTCAATTGTGTCGTAGGTATCGGTGCTTTCGTCTATGGCTTTCGGGTCGGCCAGATTTCGGGTAAACCGCTGCATTTCAAACGTTCCTTCCGATTTGTAGCGGCCCCGAATATCCTGCGCCACAAAGATATAGCCCTCCTCGGCTAAGGCTTTGGTGTAGGCTGACTGGTCAGGAAAGAGCTTTTCACTCACACCATACGGCGTTCGGGTCAGCAAAAACGGCAGTGGCTCGCCGGGCGTTTTGGGCGTAAAAATGACCGTATTGAGTTTGATACCGTCGCGCATGGTAATGAGTACTTCCCGCCGGTCGTAGCGGGTTTCGGGCGAGGTCTGGGCCGAAATAGCCCCGCTAAACAACAGAATGGTAATGATTGTCTGCCCAAAGGCCATCAGCACGGGCAGCAGAAAGTGTTTGGTAAAGGAGTGCATAAGTTGGTTAGTTTTAAGGTGAATTATTTCGTAATCAGTCGGTTGTGGCCAACAGCTTTTTTTCGATGAGCATCAGGGTCGAAACCGCCACAAAGCTTTTGGTGATAGACCCCAGCCGAAACATCGATTCGTCGGTGACGGGCATCTTCGTTTTCAGGTTCATCAGCCCGGTATTGTGTTTGTAAAGCAGGCTGTCTTTTGTGAAGATGAGCACCTGAACACCGGGTGTTTTTTCTGCTTGCCTGATGCTGTCAATACGCTTCGTCAGCGTACTGAACTGGATAGCCGGTCGGGTCGGTTGGGCCGAAACGTCGGGTAAATATCCCAGCAGAATCAGTAGGCTAACTAATAGCCTGAAACGGTTCGGGAGGCAATGGTGGCAGGCAGGCTGTGTAGCACGGTTGAACATGGCAATAGGGTTTTTATAGTGAAATGGTTTTGGGGTGTATGTCGGTTACTTATCGGCGGTTATCGGTACTTTCTCTTTCCAGCCCGGCCCCCACAACGCCCGACCCGGCAACATGCCCGTATGTTGCCCATCGGCCAAAACCTGTTTGCCGTTGATGAATACGTGCTGTACCCCAACGGCATACTGAAACGGATTCTCGAAGGTAGCTTTGTCGGCAATGGTGGCGGGGTCGAAAATGACCACATCGGCAAAGTAGCCGGGTTTGAGCAAGCCCCGGTTGGTGAGTTTGTGGTTGGTGGCGGGCAGATTGGTCAGCCGCCGAACGGCTTCTTCGAGCGAGATAATTTTCTCGTCGCGGACGTACTTGCCCAGCAACCGGGCGAAGTTGCCAAACGTGCGGGGGTGTATTTTGCCGAACAGCGTATCGGTCTCCTGCATTGAAGGCGCATCCGACCCAAAACTGACCCAGGGTTGCCTCATCTCCTTTTTAATATTTTCTTCCGACATCAGGAAGTAGGTGGTTTCGACGCGGGTTTTGTCCTGCACAATCAAATCCATCACCGTTTCAACCGGGTCTTTGCCACGCAGGGTAGCCATTTGCCCTAATGTTTTACCCTGATATTTTTTCAGTGAATCCTGCTCGAATCCCGTCAGTACAATGTTATCGAGCGAACCGGCTAAGGCGAACATATTTTCCCACTGGGTAGTCTGGTGGCGTACTTCCTCCGCAATTTTCCGGCGTTCTTCCGGGTTCTGCAACCGTTTCCAGCCCGCCATAAACCCGCCGTTGAAGACGTAGGGCGGTAAACAACTTGTTAGCCCTGTAGCACCGGCGGGGTAGGTGTACATATCGGCCGTTACGTCCTGACCCTGTTTCCGGGCATCGTTGATGAGGGCAATGGCCTTGTCTATTTTAGGCCAGTTTCGTACCCCACTGGCTTTGAAGTGATAGAGTTCGACGGGCAGTTTGGCTTCGTTGCCAATACGAATCAATTCCTGAACGCCTTCTTCCAGCCGGTCGCCTTCGCTCCGCATATGCACAATGTAGCGGCCACCGTAGCGGGCGGCTTCGCGGCAGAGCGCAATCAACTCATTGGTATTGGCGAAGGTATTGGGTGGATAAATCAGGGCAGTCGTTACGCCTAGCGCACCGCCCTCCATTTCTTGGCGTACCAACGCCTGCATCTGGGCCAGTTGGGCAGGCGTGGGTTTCACGTCGTCTTCGCCCAGCACGTTCATGCGGATTTCACCCGCCCCGATATACGAAGCAATATTGGGCGTAATGCCTTTCTGTACTAACCGAAGCATAAACTGCCGCTGCGTAGTCCAGGTGCAGGTATCGCTTACGAACGATGATTTCAGCCCGCGATTCACTTCTTTCCGCATGGCTTCGGTTGTGACCGGCCCCCAGGAGCCTTCGCCAAAAATTTCGGTGGTTACGCCCTGTTTCAAATCGCTCATAGAGCGGTTGTCCCGAAGCAGGTTGACGTGGGTGTGCGAGAGCGTATTGATGAAGCCCGGTGCTATTGCCATACCTTTCGCATCAATGACAGTTGAGGCATTGGCTGCGGTGGGCAGTTTGCCAACGGCCACCACCCGGTCGGCGCAGATGCCCACATCGCCCCGGAAGGGTTTCTGGCCAGAGCCATCATAGATGAGTCCGTTGCGGATGATGATGTCGTATTGGGGCTGAGCGGGTTTGCGGGTTTGGGCCGAAACGGAACCAGAAATCAGCAGGGCGAGAACGAGGAATGAGGGTTTCATGGGAGCTTGAGATTGGCTAAAACGGGAGTGTTTTATTTGGCCGTTAGCGGGGCCGTAATCGAAGCCGCTTTATCAATTTGGGCCGAGAAACGGTCGAGAGTGGCGGCTGTCGCCCGGATTTGTTCATCGGCTTCGGCCCACTGTCGCTCCTCGATGGCCTCCCGGATGCCAGGCAGTGTTTTTACCCCATAGCCCGTATATAAGCCGGGTGCATAAACCTGGTGCCTGTACCACGGCCGCCGGGGCAGACCCTGTTCGCTGAGCAGGAATCGCTCGCTTTGGTAGAGAAGCTGATTCAACTCCGCCTTTTGCGTGGCCGACAACGCCGGATTGCCCGACCGGGATAGCTCATACGCCTGGGTACTTTGCGCCAATTTAGCCACCGCATTATCGAGTGGAGAAAAATTCAGGTAGGGTACGGCCTTTTTGGGGGTAGGCGTTATGTGGGTTTCCAGCGGGTCGAATGCGGCTTCGTACCGCTTATCGGCAATTAGCCCGTTCTGGCGTTCGGTTTCGGCCCGCATCGTTTCAGATAGCTTCTTCACTTCAGCGGCATAGGTAGCCACCGTAGCGGAGAAGCCCTGAAAATCGAAGGGGAGTATGTCGGCATCGGCCATCCGCAGTACACAGCGGCCCATTGTTTTGGCTAAGGTCAGACCATAGGCAAAACTGGGGTCTTTAAAGCGGATATAATTGTCGAACGAATCATAGATGGAGTGATACTCACCGCCCCCGTCTTCTCCGCCAAAACCGATATTCATAGCCGCGATGCCCGCGTGTTGCAGAAAGGGCGAGAAATCGGAGCCACTGCCTAAGGCATCAATGGGCAGGTCGCTCCGGTCGCTCGTGCCGGGTACGCCTGCCACCAGCAGATAAGCCCGTAGCCGCTCGAGAACGGAAATGTTTTTTTGCGGGTCAATAACATCCCGGCCTACCTGATTGAAAAACTTCTGCAGCGTATGCGAACCACCGGCATACAGAAAACCCCGCCCGTTACCGTCGGAGTTGAAATAAGCAACCACGTTCTTTTTGAGGGTTGATTCATTGGTCTCCACCCATTCGGTCGATCCCAGCAAGCCTGGCTCTTCGCCGTCCCAGCCCGCAAACACCAGGGTGCGTTTGGGTTTCCAGCCTGTTTTTGTCAGTTCACTAATTGCCCTGGCTTCTTCCAGCAGGGCCACCATGCCGCTGATGGGATCACTGGCACCGTTTACCCAGGCATCGTGGTGGTTGCCGCGTATAATCCACTGGTCGGGGTATTGGCTGCCTTTGAGCAGGGCAATCACATTATAAACGGGTTCGACCGTCCAGTTAAACGCCAGTTTGAGGTGTACTTTAGCCGGGCCGGGGCCGAGGTGGTACGGAATAGGCAACCCACCCCGCCAGGCTTCGGGTGCCATTGGCCCCGTCAGTGCTTTCAGCAACGGGAGTGCATCGGCATACGAAATGGGGAGTACCGGAATGGTCAGGATGGTAGGGGCTGCTTTATAATCCAGTCGTTTGGCCGTTTTGGTAGCCCCGTAGCCGGGGGTAAGCGGGTCGCCGGGATAGACAGGCATATCCAGTACGGAGCCACGTTGCACCATCGTTTCGTTTTTGAATGCCCCTTTGGGATACACTTCGCCCTGGCTGTAACCGTCGTCTTTGGGGTCAGAATAGATAATGCAGCCGATGGCTCCTTTCTCGGCGGCTACTTTGGGTTTGATACCCCGCCAGGAGTTGCCGTATTTGACCAGCACAATTTTCCCTTTTACGTCAATACCCCGCCGGGCGAGTTCGTCATAATCGCCCGGCAGTCCATAGTTGGCAAAGACCAGTTCGGCGGTAACGTCGCCATCGGGCGAGAAGCACGTATAGGTAGGCAGTTGTTCGGTAGTCTGTTTTGAAACGGCATCTTCTGGCAATAGGGCTTCGGTCAGGCTGGCTTTGAACGGGGTTGGGGCAACCAGTTCGAGCAGGCGCAACTTAGGCGTTGGAAACAGCACATACGACGTGTCGATGCGGGTATCGTAGCCCCACGATTTGAACAGGGAGGCCATAAACCCGGCATTTTCTTTATCGTAAGGCGACCCAACATGGTGGGGCCGGGCCGACAGCCGTTTCATCCAGTCGCGTAAATTGCTGGCTTTTAACTCGTTGTCGAACTGGCTTTCGCGTTTATACTGGGCAACTGCCTGGGGCGTATCGAAGCCTAAGAGCGGTTTCACCTCAGCGGGTGATTGGGCAAGGCTGACCTGGCCGACAAGCAGACCTACCAGCAGAAGAATGTTGGGAGACAGATACTGAATGGGGTTTTTCATGGGGGTTACCGGGATGGTGGTTTGCTTATTTTTTTACCACTTCTTTTAGCTGAAAATCAGGATGCCCCGCCTGCCAGAGGGCGAAGGCGTACATATTGGCGAAGTTGCGGAAGGTCACCGTTTTGTCTTCCGTAAAATGGCCGTTATCATAGTTGACCTGCATCAGCACCGGCTTGCCCGACGTGCTGGCGTTTTGCAGCGCAGCAGCAAATTTTCCCGGTTGCCAGGCCATTACGCGGGGATCGTTGATGCCGCCCACACCAATCACCGCCGGGTATTGCACACCGTCTTTAACATGACTCAGGGCATCCATTTCGTAGAGAGCCATGCACTCCACCGAATCCTTGACGGTGCCATATTCGGCGGCATTCACCGGGCCATCCGTGCCGTACTCCGAGCGAAGAGTGTTGCAGTCGGCCACGTTACAGATAGCAGCCGCAAACAGATCGGGCCGTTCGGTAATGGCCCGGCCAATCAGGATACCGCCCGCGCTGGTGCCTTCACCAATCAGGTGGGCCGGGCTGGTGTATTTGTTTTTGACCAAATACTCACCACAGGCAATAAAATCCTTCCAGGTATTGGGCTTGGTGGTTTTATAGCCCGCCGTATGCCAGTTTTCGCCTTTTTCGCGCCCACCCCGTGGATGTGTTACGGCCACAAGAACCCCCTTGTTGAGCAGCGCGAGGTAGCGGGGACTGAAAAAAGGCGTTGCCGAAGCCCCATACGCCCCGTAGCCCGTCATGTAAGCAATCTGACTCCCGTCGCGTTTCAGCCCTTTTCGGTACATGACCGACAACGGCACCAGCACCGGAACGCCGGACCGCCCATCGTGGCTGGGAACTTCCAACTCCTCAACAACCAGATCGGCCACGCCCGGATAGGTTACCGGCACATTGAACGGACTGAGGCTAATCTGTTTGGTCGTGGGGTCGTAGTCATACAAGGTAGTGGGTTGTTTCCAGGAGCTAATCACCACCAAACAATCATTGGTAGTTGGCGAATAGGGGCTGAACCGAACCGTGCCGGTCAACGGCAGGGCGACATCGGCCCACTGTGCCGACCGCACGTTGTATTGCCGGATATGGTCGTTAATGCCATCGTTGAGCGCAACGAAGAGGTAATCTTTGCCCGCCGAAATACCCGTGATATTCCACTTATCCTGGGGGAGCAAGACACTGGCTTTCTGTACATCAGGATGCCGGGCATCCGTTACCAGCACCTGACCGTTGGAAGCCCCTTTATGGCTTTGCAAAAACAACTGATTGCCAACCGTTGCGATGTTATACACACTATCGGCCAGGGTGACAAACCGCTGCCAGCCGATGGTTGGTTTAAGCAGATCGCTGGCGGGGGCCATAAAGCCATTTAACCGATTGTCGGCCGTGGCCAGTATGCCAAAGAGGGTCCTGAAATCGTCACTGTAAAAAACAATGGGCAGTTCGGCAGGTTTGATGCCTAAGGCCGGGTAGCGACTCCGGGAAAACAGTTCCTGGTCGGTACGGTCCGGCGACCCGCGGTCCGGCGATCCGGCGGGGTCTGTACCGACGCGGTGGTAAAACGACTTATTGTCGAGGTGGGCAGCCGGAAGCTGGGGGTTGGCCGCCGATAGTTGTTTGTAGATAAAGCCTTTCCCATCGGGCGACCAGCCGTAGTTATCATTGCCAAACAAGGCAGTCAGACTTTCGGGAGAAAACGTTTTCGTGGCCACATCCATAATCCGCATGACCGAGATTTCGGCTCCGCCTTCAGCCAGACCAAGCGTTAGTTTCTGGCCATCTTCGCTAGGCTGGTAGCCCGATAGCGCGTATTTTTTTGCCTTGTCGTAGGTGGTGGGGTCAAACAGCAGTCTTTCTGCGCCGGTCTTTCCATCCCGATAATACAACTTGCTGACATTCTCGGTCGGTAACGTTTTGCGGTAGAAGTACCGGTTTCCCTTTCGCCTGATATCGGAATAGGTAACTGATTTGAGTGCATCATACCGCACAAATGTATTCACCAAGCTATCCCGCCCCGGAATCTGAGCCAGCACACTTTTCGTATAGTCGCCCTGGGTTTTAAACCAGTCTTTGGTTTCGGGGCTATTCATGTCTTCAAGCCAGCGGTAATTGTCGGTCACGGTCTTGCCGAAATAGGTATCGACAACGGGGCGTTTGGGCGAAGGGGGTACTTGCTGGGCAGTGGCTATTCTGGTAATCAGCAGGGCAAGAATGAAGATTGCGATTTTCATGCGTTTTGGTTGGTTCAAACGTGAATACAGGCGTTATTTCACCTTCTTCGCTTCCGATTTTTGTCCCTCGTTCGCCGGTTTCTACTTAGTTCCACCAGCTTCTTCCGGCAGTATCGTATAACCCATTCGTTGGGAGAGATTTTTGTAATGAGCATTAATCGCTGAATCGGCGTTGAACGTAGGGAGAAAGAGTGTTTCAGAGGGAATGGACAGGTTATACTGACTGAAAATGAAGGAGGGTTTCCTGTCGAAAAAGTAAATAGACGTTTAGGAGTATCAACGCCCACCCTGCAAAGCGGTTGCCGTATTTTTCAGGTACGTATCGAACCATTTCAGGTAGCGCACAAAGCGGTCTTGCTGGTAGCTGGGTGTGGTGATGCCGTGATACTGGCCGGGGTAGATGACTAATTGCGTCGGGATGCCGAGGGTGCGGAGTGCCTGGTACATCTGTTCGCTGCCCGCCACCGGCACATTGAAATCTTTCTCGCTCGCCATAAACAGCGTCGGGGTTTTAATCCGGTCGGCTTTCAGAAACGGGTACGAGAGTTTCAGCCACTTGTCTAAGTTTTTCCAGGGTACACCGAGTTCGTTTTCGTACTGATTCACGTACTGGTCAATGCCATACATGGTCAACTGGAGCGAACTGCCCGCCCCACTGGCCGCTGCCTTAAACCGCGTGTCCGACGCAATGACGTAGTTGGTCAAAATACCACCGTAGCTCCAGCCGCCAATGCCTAATCGGGCCGGGTCGGCAGTACCCTGCGCCACTAACATATCGGCGGCTCCCAGAATATCCAGCACTTCCTTATTACCCCAGTCGGCATAAATGGCCTTGCAAAAGTCAAGGCCGCGCCCGTTGCTGCCCCGGTAGTTTACGCCTACCACGGCATAGCCCCCGCCCGCCAATACCTGCCGGGTCAGGTCGAAGCCGTAGGTATCCTGACCAACCGGCCCGCCATGAATGAAAAACAGGGCGGGGAGTTTAGTGGCTGGCGTATTGGGTGGCAGAAACAGGAGGTTCGAGACCTGCGCGCCATCTTTACTTTTCGACGTATAACCCGTTACGGCTGCCAGAGCCAGCGGCCCCACAAATTCGTTCTGCACGGTGGTGAGTCGGCGGGTGGTGCCATCGGCAACGGCATAAATTTCGGTGGGGAGTTGAGGCTCGCTCATCAGCGTGGCCCAGCCCCCTTTCGGTGCCGGTTCGAGGTCGGTAAAGGCGCGGTCGCCGGTGGTGAGGTAGGTTAGTTTTCCATCCGCAACGCGGTATTCAGCCACGTGCGTTCGGCGGTCATCGTCAATCAATACGCCCACCGACTGCCCATTGGCCGACCAGCGGGCGTTTCGTACGGGGCGGTCAAGCGCAAGCGACAATAGCCGGGGTTCGGGCATAACGGCGTTTGGCGAATCAACCGTCAGCAGAGCCAGCACGGGCTGGTCGTACATGATAAAATTGGCCGACGAGGTAGAGCGCAGATAAGCAAGTTGTTTCCCATCGGGACTCCAAACGGGCGCACTGTCGCGGCCCGGCCAGTTGGTCAGTTGCCGAAACGTGGCCCCTTTACGGGCTTCGATGAGATAAATGTCCGTGTTTTCGTTCCGGTCGGGGTCGTCGCGGTCGGTCGTTACCGTGCGGTTGCTCACAAACGCCAGCCGCTTCCCATCGGGCGACCAAACCGGATTCGTTTCTTCATAACTGCCTTTGGTGAGCGTATCGAGGGTTTTCTTCTCCACATCGAACACATACAGGTGGGTTGGTCGGCGGTCGAGGTAGCCTTTTGTATCGGCCTTGAACTGATACCGATCCATCACGTAGGGGGTGCGAATTTTGGTCTTGGCCGAGTCGGAATAATCTTTGTCGCGAATGGTTAGCGCCATCTGTTTACCCGTCGGCGACCATTCGTATTCTTCCAGTTCGCCTTTCAGGTCGGTGAGTTTTTTGGCTTCGCCCCCACGCCGGTCCATGAGCCAGATTTGGGCCGAGGGCGGGCTGGCGGGGTTGGCCGCACCATTGCTCCGGGCCGAGATAAACGACAGATACCGCCCGTCGGGACTCCAGCGGGGCGATGATTCTCCGTCGGGGCTATTGGTCAGTTGCACGGATTGTTGCCCGTCCCAACTGACCATCCAGATATCGGCATTGCGTTTATCTTTCGAAACATCTACTGCCGACTGCACAAATGCCACCCACTGCCCGTCGGGCGATACCTGCGGGTCAGCAATAGTTTGCAAACGGGCTACATCGGCAGGGCTAATCGGGCGTTTGGGCGCAGGTTGGGCATAGAGCGTTGGGCCAGCCAAAAACAGGCTGACCGCTACGAAGAACCGGAAACGGGTGTTCATGCGGAAAGGGTTTAGTTTGGAGAAGGAGAACGATAACAAAGAACACGATTTTAGTTGACACACCCAAAGCAACCGCGTGTCCATTCATTTTTCTTCTATGTGGGCGGTTTTCACCCCGCTGATAACGCAATTGGCACAGGCAACCCAAACCTATCGCGCAGCACTACGCGGGCGGCATGGTAGCCACACATTCCGTGAACCCCACCGCCCGGTGGGGTGGCTGATGAGCAGATGAATAGACCCGCAGCCGAGGTTTTGTAGGGACTGAAACTGAGCGTGGGGCGGGTGTAGAGTTGCCCAAGATCAATGATGCCGCCGTTGATGTCGCCCCCTACATAGTTGGGGTTCCAGGCTTCAATTTGGGCGGTGTTCATGGTAGCCCGACCCAGAATCAGGTCACGGAAACCCGGTGCGTACCGCTCAATCTGATTCTCGATTGCCGCTGTCATATCCACTGTCGAGCCGTTGGGAACGTGGCAGTACGCCCAGGCGGTATGTTTTCCTTCGGGTGCGCGGGTGGGGTCGAACAGGCTTTGCTGCGCCAGCAAAACGAAAGGCCGGGCCGGATGCTGCCCATCGAACGTCTGCTGCTCCGATGCGACAATCTCTTCCAGCGTACCGCCGAGGTGAACCGTACCCGCCCGTCGGCAGTCAGGGTTGGTAAACGGAATGGGGCCATCCAACGCCCAGTCTATCTTGAATATACCCGGCCCGTAGCGGTAGCGTTCGAGTTGCTTTCGATAAAGAGCCGAGAATTTGTCTCCCGCAATGGTCAGAATTTGCTTCGGAGTCAGGTCGAACAGCACCACTTTCGAGGGGGGCAAATCGGCCAGCGAGCGCACAGGGTGGTCAACAACAATCTCTCCCCCCAGCGATTGAAGATACCCCCCCAGCGCGTTGGCAATGGCTTGTGAACCCCCTTTCGGAATGGGCCAGCCACGCCGGTGGCCTACCGCCATGAGTACTAAGGCAATGGCGGTTGTAGTCAGGTTGGTGAGTGGCTGGATGGCGTGGGCGGCCATGCCTGCCAACAGTCCCCGCGCTTCGGGGGTGGTAAACCGTTTGGCAACCTGCGTAATGGGTAACAACGCATCCAGGCCAAACTGCGCTAAATCGAGCGGGTGTTTCGGCCACCGGAGCGGTCCCAGCACATCGGCAGCTAAACCAGGCCAGTGCGCCACTACCGAATCAAACAAGTTGTGGTATGCCTGCTCATCCTGGCCGAGGGTGCGGGCCGTATCGTCCACTGACCCGGCCAATAGAGCCACTTTGCCATCCGCGCCAGCAAACTGATCGAAGGGATGGGCAGCGGCAATGGGCGGATAGATAAATTCCAGCCCAAAATCGGCAAGCGGCAGGCTCTGAAACAGGGGCGAACCAGCCGCCAGCGGGTGCACCGCCGAGCCAATATCATGTACAAAACCGGGCAGCGTCAGTTCTGCCGAGCGCGTCCCCCCGCCAATGGTTGGTTTGGCTTCCAGTACCGTTACCGACAGCCCCGCCCGCGCCAGCACGATAGCCGCACTCAGCCCATTCGGGCCAGAACCAACGATGATTGCATCAGGCATAGCGATGAGGTAAAAAGTATGTCGCCCCGCCTACCGCCACTATCCCCAGCCCAATCAGGCTTTCGGTGGGGCGATTGGTGAGAATGAAACCCAGCACCACGACACTGAACGCAATATAACCCCATTGCAGCCAGGGTCGCCACGGACTCCGAAAATCGTCGGGCTGGCGTTTAGTACGAAGCAGGCTGGCAACGGCTAATGTACCCATCAGTTGCAGCACAAAGGACGTGCAGAGCAGCACCTGTTCGAGCGTGCCGGAGAAGAGCAGCAGGAGGGTGATGCCGGTTTGGAGCCAAATAGCCCGCACGGGAATCTGACTCGGATTCAGGCGGCTGAAAAATCGCCACAATGAAAAATCCTGGGCCATGCGGCTCGTGACCCGCGCCCCAATCCAGACGTAAGAACTCATGGTGGCCACCAACTGAATGGCAATGCCGACGCTGACCCATCGGCCAGCCTCTGCCCCAAACCGATTTTGAAAGGCAATGACCGCTACATCGGCCTGACCGCTGAGTTGACTCGCCGAAGCTAACCGGAGCAGCACCAATTGCAGGGCAATGTACAGCACCGTTACCAGACCCGTTCCCAACAGCAGGGCGCGGGGCAAATGCTGGCGCGGGTCGCGGATTTCGGCCACGATGTAGGCAGCCGCATTCCAGCCCGTATAGGCGTAGCTCACATACAGGAGTGATACGGCAAAACCGCCGGTGAATACTTCTTTCTGAAAAGAGTTAGTGAACAACAGCGCATTGGGCATAGCCGGAGCCACCGCATAGCCAACAGCCAGCACCAATACCACGAACGCGATTTTGAGCAGAGTAGTGCCGTTCTGAAACCAGCTACTGTGGCGCAAACTAACCGAGTGAATCCCGGCAATACTAACCACAATGGCGACCGTCAAGGCCCGGCTGTGTGTCAGCCCAAACGGACTCAGGTAGGCTTCCATCGCCTTGCCCGCAATAGCTACTGGAGCCGCAAACCCGCCCACCAACGACACCCAGGCCGACAGATACCCCAGAAACGGGTGCAGTCCCCGCGAAATAAACACATAGTCGCCCCCATTTTCGTGGCGGTAGTGCGTGCCGAGTTCGGCGAAGGTAAACGCGCCAATCAGGGCCAGTGCCCCGCCCAGCATCCACAACAGCACCACCGACCAGGTATTCTGCACGGCCTGCAACTGAAAACCCAGGCTGGTAAACACCCCCGTCCCGACCATGTTGGCAATGACCAATGCCGTAGCTGTCCGCCAGCCGATTTTATGCATGAAATATCCAGGACTTTAGGTCGGTTTTTACACCGTTTTTTTGAATAGATCAGCTACGCTTATACGTAGCTCCGGCAGCACCGAAGCCGCGCTCAGTTCGTCATTATCCGAACAGATGATTACCGTTTTTGGCGAGGTATAGATATACACTTCCCGGTAAGACGGATACACCCACCAGACAACCGCAACCCCAGCCTCAAAATAGTCGTGTAGCTTGGTAATTCGCTTTATTTCCGTATCGGTTTCCGACGCAAATTCTACAACAAACGGGGGAACGACGGGAAGCCCCGCTGTCATTTGCCCGATTTGGGCGGCTGGAAAGTAGGCTACATCGGGTCGGCGCATCTGCTGGTCGGATACCCAAACGTCCATTTCGGCCCGTAACCGCGCCCCATT
>JBBQUC010000044.1:0-14346 GCA_038212815.1 Cytophagales bacterium | reverse complement strand
TAGTCTCGATGCGCACCTAAACCCCGCCGTAACGGTAGCCTTCGCTGTGGCTAACAGTGATTATAGCAACATTGCCACGTTTATACCAGCGCAGTTGATCGGAGCATTTCTGGGAGCTACATTGGTTTGGCTGCATTATGGTCCCCATTGGGCCGCTACCCCCGACCCCGCCAGTAAACTAGCCGTCTTTGCCACCGATCCAGCTATCCGCAATACAGGGGCTAATTTATTCAGCGAAGCACTGGGTACCCTTGTCCTAATTGTCGGGTTGGCGGGTATCTCATCGAAAGCGTTAGGTGTATTAGCAACCGGAGTAGGTCCTTATCTGGTCGGTATTTTAGTCTGGAGCATTGGCCTCTCGCTGGGCGGGCCTACGGGGTATGCCATCAACCCTGCCCGCGACCTCGGCCCGCGCCTGGCCCATGCCCTGTTGCCCATCCCTGGCAAAGGAGGCTCCGACTGGGGCTACGCCTGGATTCCAGTAGTAGGCCCCCTCGTTGGCGGAGCCGTGGGCGGGTTTTTGATTCACTTGTTCACGTTGTGACGGTCATGGCTGCTACTGATAACTTTTTACGGTATACTCAGTTATGTGTTAGTAAGCTTACCGACCGTAACAAATGGCTGATTTTGTGTATGACTACGCCATTGTAGGTGGTGGCTGTGCTAGCTTTCAGTTGCTGTATCAGATGGCACAGCAGCCTGACTGGTCAACGAAACGGGTGCTACTATTGGCCGATAAACAACCCCTTCAGCGATCCTGGTGTTTCTGGAGCCTTGACCCGCAACCGTTGCTACATCACCTGATCGAAAAATCGTGGCCATCACTTACCTTCCGGTCCACTGATTTTTCGCGTACCCAGTCTATTGCTCCCTATCAGTATCATTACCTGTCGGGTGAGACATTTTTCCGGTATTTCAATAATGAGTTTCTACCCAACCATACGAATATCACCCGCTTCGACACCATAGTTGACAGCATTACCCGGCAATCCGATCAGTTTTTATTAACCGGTTCCGACCAAACCTGGACGGCAAACCAGGTATTTAGTAGTCAATTGCCGACAGTGATACCCGAACCGAGGTTTCAGTTGTGGCAGCATTTCAGCGGCTGGTTTATTAAAACAGACGAACCTGTTTTCGATGAACAGGTAGCCACAATCATGGATTTTACTATTCCTCAACAGGATGCGGTTCAATTTGGCTATGTCTTACCATTCTCCACCACAACGGCGTTGGTCGAGATAACTGCCTTCTCGTCGGCAGTATATACAGCGCAACAATACCAGCATTTGCTGGCCGATTATATGAATGACAACCTGCCTGGTGTGCCGTTTAGTATAATATCTACTGAGCAGGGCAGGATTCCGATGACTGACTTCCCGTTTTCGCGCTATGGGCCATCGGGCGAGACACTCATTGGTACGGCAGCGGGTATGGTTAAAGCTACTACGGGATACGCTTTCCGACGTATTGGGCTGGACAGTAAGCAACTGGCCCAGCACGGTAGCCAGCCAATGGCAGCAAAATACCCGGTAAACTGGCCTGCTACTACCGGAAGATTCCGATTTTATGACCGGCTATTGCTGGGCATTGTAGCCCAGCAACCGGCTGCAGGTGCCGGTGTGTTTTCGAAATTATTTAAGCACGGGTCATTTGCTGCCATTCTCCAGTTCATGGATGAAGAATCAACTCTACTCACCGAAGCTAAACTCATCAGCCGATTACCGTATATGCCTTTCCTGAATCAACTGATCCGCCAATGGCTATGCTAACGAACCTGTGGCAACGCATTGTCGCAACCCCTGCGTACCTGACCATTGCGCTCGGTACTATGCTGGTTAGCTGGCAAGCCATGTCGGGTACGCTGCCTCTGCTTGTGCAGTGGTCTGTATGTGGGGGGTTGTTGTTCGGGATTGGTATTCCACATGGGGCACTCGATCACCTTATTGACCGTGAGACGGCCCTACAACAGGGAAAATCATTTTCGTTCGGGTGGTTTTTGGCGAAATACCTGCTTACCATGGCTGGCTATGGCCTGGTCTGGTTTATTATACCAGCATCAAGCCTTTTATTATTTCTCCTGATTTCGGCCTGGCACTTTGGTGAAACCGACCTTGAGCATGTGCCGCCCACCCCAGCCTGGACTATTGTCCGGTTTGTGGCGGGGGGCTTTGTGCTGGCGTTTATCCTGCTTATGCATCCAACAGAGGTCACGCCCATTCTGGAACGTATTACACACCAGGATACACTGACCCTGTCTGTCTGGCACTGGGGCGTAGCGCATTCAGGGGCCACAGTGTGGTGCTGGGGAATAAGTTCTGTTTGTTTACTGGGGTGGGTTAGTTATGTAAACCCTGTAGCTATCAACTGGCTCCGGCTGATCCGGCTGGTTATTGTGCTGGCACTTGGCTACTGGCTACCCCTATTGCTGGCGTTTAGTCTATATTTTGGTGGCTGGCACGCCCTGAGTTCATTCCAGACAATTTATCGCTATCTCCGGCATACTCGTCCAGTGCCGCTAACCCCCCGGCAAATCTGGCTGCAATCCCTACCGTTCACTGGGCTGGCATTGGTGTCGCTGGTGGTATTTGGCTGGTGGTGGTGGCAATATGCCCAACAATGGGATCCCCTGCCGCTGCTGTTTATCTTTCTCTCCCTAATTACGCTTCCGCACCTCACTATCATGCATGGTATGAATAGTCGCGCAGTCATTTTGTAGCACCTTTGCAAAAAAATACTAAACAAAGTATCTGATGTAAATCTACTATGTCAGGGGATTAGTCTTTGTGGCTAAAAAAATGTTTAATATTTTATAAAAAATCTTAAACATTATAAGTACACAAAGAATTTGTTATGGTAAGGCATCCAAGCTGATTGCAAACCGATCATTGTGTACTTTTTAAACCTAAAAACAATGGAAACATTATTATTATCACCCCTGCTGCTCGCAGGCGAACTGCATCCCGGCGATGTGGTTGGGTTCACTTTTTTTACGGGCTACATGGCTATGTTTGCTGCATCCGTCTTCTTCTTCCTGGAGCGTTCGCAGGTTTCAGGTCACTGGAAAACGTCGCTTACCATTTCGGGGCTGATTACCATGATTGCGTCAGTGCATTATTATTACATGCGCGACCAGTACCTCGGCACGGGCCAATCGCCAACGGAGTTTCGCTACATTGACTGGACGCTCACTGTACCGCTGATGTGTGTAGAGTTCTACATGATTATCAAGCCCTTTGGCGGTAAAGTCAGTACTATGTGGAAACTGATTGCTTACTCAGTCTTTATGCTGGTTTTTGGGTATGTCGGCGAGTCGCTCGACAGGTCGCATAGTGGCCTGTGGGGTGCGGTATCAACCATTGGTTACGTTGGCATCCTGTACGAAATTTACCTGGGCGATGTAAAGAAAATTGCCGCAGCTTCCAATAACGCAGCCACGCTGAAAGCGGTATCGTTGCTGCGCTGGTTTGTATTGGTGGGATGGGCCATTTACCCCATTGGCTATATGCTTATTCCAGGCGGGCTGTTGAGTGGTCTCAAACTGAACATTGATCTGGTTTATAACATCGGTGATGCAATCAACAAGATTGGGTTTGGTTTGGTAGTCTATTCTGCGGCTGTCAGTAATTCGCGTGCGCACAGCGAGATGTCTGTATCCCGCGCTGATCGCGAGTCGGTGGGTGTGTAGGTAAGGAAGAGTTGACTACTGAAAAAGCCTGGTACAAACGTATCAGGCTTTTTTGTTGAGAGACCGCATACTGGTGGAGACCTGCATGACTGGTAACTCAAAAGTGGTCGTACCAGCCAAAACGTTGTTGACTAATTAGCTCTTTGTTCGCCCGGAGGTAAGTCAGGTACGCCTGGGCCACCGGAGAGAATTGCTTGTCTTTGTGCCAGATGAGCATCCAGGTCGTTTGTAGCGGCAAACCACGGATGGGAATGATCTGTAAATCGTTGGTCAACAATTCGTTCTTTATCCCAATCAGGGGCATAATGGAGTAGCCTAATCCTGCCAGCAAAGCCTGCTTAACCGCTTCGTTGGAGGTCAATTCCAGCCGCTTGCGCACCACAAGCTGCTGGTCAGCAATAAACTTTTCCAGCATCGCCCGAGTACCAGACCCTGCTTCCCGGTAGATGAGCGGCAACGTTTCCAGCAACCCCGGGTCGTCAGTTGGCTGGCTTGTTTCGGGCTGACCATTCCCTACCAGGTACAGTTTGTTAGGCATCAGTTCCAGATAATTCACGTTCAGTTGCTGCGGCAAAATAGAGACCAATGAAAAATCGACCGCATTGTTGGCCAGACTCTCCACCACTTTTTGCCGGTTCGTCACGTCCATCGCTAGTTGAATGCCTTCGTGTTGCCGCATAAAACCCGACAGAAAGTAAGGCATCACGTATTTCCCCGTCGAGACAACCGATATAGTCAGTTTGCCATACAGCAATCCTTTATGTGCCAAGGTCTTGTCATTGATGGCGTGCGCTTCGTTCAGAATCTTTTCGGCTGCTGAGGCAATTTCCCAACCAAAATCGGTCAGATAAATCCGTCGGCTAATGACCTCCGTCAGTGGAATATCGAACTGATCCTGAAAGTTTTTCAACTGGATTGATACGGCTGGCTGGGTCAGATGCAGTTCATAGGCGGCCCGGGTGATACTCTGGGTTTGTGAGATTTTGAAAAAGACGTGTAGCTGGTGTAAGGTGTAGTTCATAAAAATTACTTATATTATACATAAAATATATAAACTTTTATTTATACTCACCTACGTTGACCTTTGCCCTGAATTCTGATATAAACAAAGCCAATGACAAGAATTACCGTAGCAAAGGGCGATGGAATCGGCCCGGAGATTATGAATGCCACGCTTGCCATCATCCAGGCGGCTGGTGCCCAGCTTGAGTTCGATGAAATTGAGGTGGGCGAACAGGTTTATCTGGCCGGCAATATGTCCGGTATTTCTACCGAATCCTGGGATATTATTCGGCGCAACAAGGTCTTTCTGAAAGCCCCCATTACCACCCCGCAGGGGGGCGGCTACAAAAGCCTCAACGTCACGATTCGGAAAATGCTGGGCCTGTATGCCAACGTGCGGCCCTGCATGAGCCTGCATCCGTTTGTAAAAACAAAACATCCGGGCATGGACGTGGTCATTGTCCGTGAGAATGAAGAAGACCTCTATGCAGGCATCGAGCATCAGCAAACCGATGAGGTGGTGCAGTGTCTCAAACTAATTAGCCGCCCCGGTTGCGAAAAAATCGTACGCTACGCCTTTGCTTACGCCCGCCAGTATGGTCGCAAAAAAATTACCTGCTTCACCAAAGACAACATCATGAAGCAGACCGATGGCCTGTTTCACCGGGTCTTCGATGAGCTTGCGCCGACCTACCCTGACATTCAAAACGAACACTGGATTGTGGACATCGGGGCCGCCAAACTGGCCGATACGCCGGAAGCCTTCGACGTGATTGTAATGCCCAACCTCTACGGTGATGTGCTGTCGGACGTAGCGGCTCAGATTGCGGGTTCGGTAGGGCTGGCAGGGTCGGCCAACATTGGTGAAGAATGTGCCATGTTTGAAGCCATTCATGGGTCAGCTCCCCGGCGTGCCGGTCAGAATCTGGCTAATCCATCCGGGCTGTTACAGGGGGCCATTATGATGCTCAACCACATTGGTCAGGCTGGAATAGCCGAGCGCGTGCAGAATGCCTGGCTCAAGACTATCGAAGACGGGGTACATACCTACGACATCTATAAAGAAGGCATCAGCCGACAAAAGGTAGGCACGAGCGAATTTGCCCAAGCTGTTATCGCCCGGCTTGGGCAGCAGCCCGCCACCCTGAAAGCGGTATCCTATACCCATACCACGGCCCTCGAACTCCCTGCCTATCAGCGCAAACCGGCAGGTCGAAAAAACCTGCTGGGCGTGGATGTGTTTGTTCACTGGCCGGGCAGCGACCCTACTGAACTAGCCGCGCTGGTGAGCCAGCTTGCCACGCTCAACCTCCCGTTGAGTATGATTACCAACCGGGGTATAAAAGTGTGGCCCAATGGCTTTCGGGAAACGTTCTGTACCGACCACTGGCGATGCCGTTTCCTACCGACGCACGGACAGCCCATTGATAAACATGAGATTACCACTATTTTATCGGAAGCTATTGAGGTAGGTATCGACACCATCAAGACCGAAAATCTCTATGCTTTCGATGGCAAACCCGCTTTTTCGATGGGGCAGGGCCAGTAGTCTGGCATCACCCATCAGTAACCAAATCGCCTTATGAAACTCCAACTGATTAACGGGCATTTCAGTCCGCAGGACGCGCTGGATATACTGACCAAACTGACGCATGTCAAAATAAGCTACCATGAACATCAGATCAAGGCCTCCGATACGGAAGAGGATATTAAATCCCGTGAGAAGCGCATCAAAGCGTTACAACGGAACCTCCAGGAAGCCCGGCAGACTATTGCTAAAAGCGGCCAGCACTGGGTGAGTTTGCAAGCCGATATTATGCTGAATACAGATTAAACCAAGGGGTAAATTTGGGGCGTTACCTGCCAACGGTCGGACTCTTATCAAGGGCGTTGCTTATTCTGGTATCAGGTGTAGGGTGCTTTTTAGTCTTATGGAAACGATAAACCAGAGCGAATAAAAAAGGAGTTACGTTGCCGTAACTCCCTGTCAATCAACTGTCGGGATGGCGGGATTCGAACCCACGACCTCTTGCACCCCATGCAAGCACGCTACCAGGCTGCGCTACATCCCGAATGGGACTGCAAAAGTACATAAAAATGGATAATAGTCAACGCCGTTATCCATTTTTATGACCTGGTTAATTCTTCCCGCTGCCCTGTTTGGCTGGGGGTGGGGTGGCCTGCCGCTGTAATTGCATAGGGTTAGGTGCGGGCTGATTCTGCCGTTGCCGGTACAACTGGAACCGGGTGGGTGTGGCTACGGGTGGAAACGAGTTGTTTTCCGTATCAATGTCGGCAATTTCCTGAAAGGGATCCAGTGTCCACTGCTTCACACGCTTAGTGGTGGCAATGACTTTGCTGATCTGCCCATCGTTGAACCGCCAAATCTCAGCCGGGAAACGGGCCACCGAGTCGGTACCGTCTTCAAACTCCATCCGAATAATAACCGGCATGGGCAGGCCTCCTTTGTTTTTCAGACTAAGGGTGTAAAAATTCTGATTGCTGTCCAGCAGTTTGCGCTCATCAGGGGTTAAACTGGCCAAATACTGCTGATACTGCTGCTTATCGGTCTCCGTTACGGCATAGGGGTCGTAGGCGTTGTAGAAATCGCGCATGGTCGAGTCTTTACCCACCACAGTTTCGGCACGGGTGGCGGCATCGCGTTGCTTGCTGATGGTGCCCGCCCGGCGTTGGGCCTCGGCGCGGGCAGCGGCTTTGGTGATCTCTGGGTTTTGTGAGCTTGGCTGAAACCAGTTGACCGACACTAAATCCTGATCGACTGGTTCCACGCCGTAGAACCAGCCTTTCCAGAACCAGTCGAGATCGACCCCGGACGCATCCTCCAGGGTTCTGAAAAAATCGGCAGGTTCGGGGGTTTTAAATGCCCATCGGCGGGCATACTCTTTGAAGGCATAATCGAACAATTCGCGGCCCATCACCGTCTCGCGCAGAATGTTCAGGGCTGTAGCGGGTTTAGCGTAGGCATTGGAGCCGAGGCTAATGACGTTATCAGAACTGGTCATAATGGGCGACAGCACCGACTTGTCCGACTTCATATACTCCACAATGTCGCGGGGTTCTCCCCGCCGGGCCGGGTAATTGTAGTCCCACTCTTTTTCGGCTAAGTACTGGCAAAAGGTGTTCAGCCCTTCGTCCATCCAGGTCCATTGCCGCTCGTCAGAGTTCACAATCATGGGGAAGAAGTTATGCCCCACCTCGTGGATAATCACGCCAATCATGCCGTATTTCACCTGTTCGGTATAGGTTCTATCTTCGGCGGGCCGACCCCCATTAAACGAGATCATGGGGTACTCCATGCCGCCACCGGGGGTAGCATGGCACGAAATAGCCACCGGATACGGGTATTTGATGGTGCGATTGCCATACGACCGTAATGTATGCTCGACCGCGCGGGTCGAATACTGCCCCCAAAGTGGGTTGCCCTCTTTCGAATAGAACGACATGCTCCAGATTTTGCGGCCATCGCCATACACATCGGTCTGCATGGCATCCCAGATAAATTTGCGGCTACTGGCAAAGGCAAAGTCGCGCACATTCTGGGCAGTGTAAACCCAGGTTTTCTTTGCCATGCCGGTCGAGGCATCGGGCTTTGTTTGTTCGGCGGCAACGGCTTCATCCTGATTCACAATCACGACGGGTATTTTGCTGTTGGCGGCTTGTGCCAGGCGTTTCTGCTGCGTAGCTGATAAAACCTGTTTGTAATTCTGGCACTCGCCGGTAGCACCGACCACATGGTCGGCGGGTACGGTAATGGCTACTTTGTAGTTACCGAAGATGAGCGTGAACTCACCATTCCCCAGAAACTGCTTGTTCTGCCAGCCAGTTACGTCGCTATATGAGCAAAGGCGCGGAAACCAGTGGGCAATGAAGTAATTGTAATTGCCATCTTTTGGGAAGTATTCCATACCACTGCGACTGTAGTACTCCGTAATGAGGTAGTTCCAATCGACTTTAAACGATACTGTCTGCCCCGGCTTAAGCGCAGTGGGTAGGTCAATCCGCATCATCGTTTCGTTAATGGTGTAGCGCAGGGGTTTGTTGGCTACATCGGTTACGGCGGTGATGGTATAGCCGTATTTCTTATTCGGGTCGAGTTTTACCCGGTCAGGCGAGTTAAGCCGTTCGAGCGTCTGCGTACTTACACCTGATGCGGCTATCTGGCTCGATTCGGTCAGCGCACCCATTGAGTTATTTTTCAGGTAGTTCTGATCAAGTTGTAGCCAGATATACGACAGCTCGTCGGGCGAGTTGTTGATGTACGTCACCGTTTCGGTCCCTATAATTTTCTGCCGGGCATCGTCGAGTTCGACTTTGATGTCGTAGTCGGCGCGGTTCTGGAAATAATCTTTGCCGGGTGATCCAGCCGCTGTGCGGAAGGTGTTGGGTGTTGGGAGCATCGGCCCCATTTGTTCAAAGCGGTCATTCGCTTTTTGGGTCGGTGCGGCTGGCTGCTGCGCCAAAGCCGGGAGTGTGAGCAGTAGGCTCCATAGGGCAATTAGATTTTTCATAGGTTTGGTTTGTTAGGTATCAATTAGGTATTTTTCTGGAGTCTAACAAATTGGTCTAATAAATATGACACAAGTGTGCTGTACTCTTCACGGGCCTGTGGTGTCCAGTTTATTTGACGAGCCACTGTTTTGCCTGTTGTTGGACAACCTCGTTTGGAATTAAGTCGCCCTGCTCAACTTGTTCGAGTGATCGTTGCATTTGGGCCAATAACGCTGGATTGTCAGTGTCTATCAAAAGTTCTTTCTGGTCAAGGTACAACTCGGCGGCTTCATACAAGTCAACTAATGACTGCTCATCTGCGATGGTATCAATCAGCCGGTGGAAGTTTTGTCGGATATGTTCAGTAATCATGGCTTTTTCAATTTGTTTGATTGTAATTGCTTTTGGCATGCTGACGAAGGAAGCATCGCTCATTACCCTTATAGCGCAAACAGGAAGATGCTTCGTTCCTCAGCATGCCAAAAATATCACCCCTTCTTGCCACTGCCTTGCTGAGCTGGGGGCGGGTTAGTTTGCCGTTGCTGTTGCATGGGGTTAGGGGCGGGCTGATTCTGTCGCTGCCGGTACAATTGGAACCGGGTAGGCTGGGCCGCCTGCGCTGGAAAGGCGTTATCTTCCGTATTGATATCAGCCGTCTCTGAATAGGGGTCCAGTGTCCACTGCTTCACACGCTTGGTGGTGGCAATTACCTTGTTCACCTGCACATCGTTGAACCGCCAGATTTCAGCCGGGAAACGGGCCACCGAGTCGGTGCCGTCTTCAAACTCCATCCGAATAATAACCGGCATGGGCATTCCGCCTTTATTTTTCAGGCTGAGCGTATAGAAATTCTGGTTCGATTCGGCCAGTTTACGTTCTTCGGGCGAGAGGGTTGCCAGATAGTCTTGGTACTTCTTGCGGTCGGCTTCCGTTACGGCATAGGGATCATAGGCGTTGTAGAAGTCGCGCATGGTGGAGTCTTTGGCGATCACGGTTTCGGCGCGGGTGGCCGCATCGCGCTGCTTGCTGATGGTGCCAGCCCGGCGTTGGGCCTCGGCGCGGGCAGCGGCTTTGGTGATTTCGGGGTTCTGCGAATCGATGGTAAACCAGTCCACATCGACCAGGGCCTGATCGACTGGCTGTACACCAAAGAACCAGCCTTTCCAGAACCAGTCGAGGTCAACGCCGGAGGCATCCTCCAGGGTTCTGAAAAAATCGGCGGGGGTGGGGTGTTTAAACATCCATCGGCGGGAGTACTCCTTAAAGGCGTAATCGAACAATTCGCGGCCCATTACCGTTTCTCGCAGAATATTTAGCCCCGTGGCTGGTTTAGTGTAGGCGTTGGGGCCAAATGTGCCGGGCAGAATATTGTCGGAACTGCTCATAATGGGCACCTGTAGGGTCGGGTCGGTTTTCATGTAGGGCACAATGCTCTGCGGCTGAATACCCGTGGCCGGAAAATCAGGATCCCACTCCAGGCAGGCCAGTCCTTCCAGAAAACTGTTCAGCCCCTCATCCATCCATGACCATTGCCGCTCGTCGGAGTTCACAATCATGGGGAAGAAATTATGCCCCACCTCGTGGATGACGACTAAAATCAGGAAGTTTTTGACTCCCTGCGAATAGGTGCCATCAGGTTGGGGGCGGGCACCGTTGAAGCAGATCATGGGGTATTCCATACCGCCTACCGGGCCATGCACCGAATAGGCAACGGGATACGGATAAGCAAATGTCCGGCGCGAGTACGACTGGAGCGTGTGCGCTACCAGCCGGGTAGAATATTGCCCCCAGAGCGGGTTAGCCTCTTTCGGGTAGAGCGACATGGCCCACACGCGTTTGCCTTCTACGTCGGGTTTCATGGCATCCCAGATGAACTTGCGGCTGGTAGCAAAGGCAAAATCGCGGACGTTGTCGGCCTTGTAAATCCAGGTTTTCTTGCCGGTTGACTTGGATTTTTCAGCGGCTTCGGCCTCGGTTTGGGTCACAATCACCACGGGCTTATCGGTCGAGTTACCGGCCTGCTGCCAGCGTTGGCGTTGGGTAGCGGTCAGCACCTGATCGGGGTTTTGCAACTCGCCGGTGGCGCCCACAATATGGTCGGCTGGTACAGTGAGGGCTACTTTGTAGTTACCAAACACTAAAGTAAACTCGCCCTGCCCCAGAAACTGCTTATTCTGCCAGCCGTTCACATCGTCGTACACGCACATGCGCGGAAACCACTGGGCAATTTCATAGACGTAGTTGCCATCTTTCGGGAAAAACTCGTAGCCAGATCGGGCATGGGTAGCGTTGGCATCCACAATGTTGAAATTCCAGTCAACCGAAAACACCACTTGCTGGCCCGGTATCAGCGGCTGAGGCAGGTCAACGCGCATCATGGTCTCGTTGATGGTGTAGCGCAAAGCTTTGCCAGCCTTATCGCGTACTGACATTATTTTGTAGCCGTAGTCTTTGCCCGCCAATGGGCTTTTGCCCGGCACATTAGTAAAACTGGCTCCCCGTGCTGGGTCGAGACTCCCCGTTTCGGCGATATTACCCGTAGCGTTCGGGGTAAAATTGTTCTGGTCGAGCTGGAGCCAGAGGTAGGTTAACGGATCGCCGGAGCGATTGAAATACGTAATGATTTCGGAGCCGGTAATGCGTTGTTTGGCATCATCGAGTTCAGCTTTGATGTCGTAGTCGGCGCGTTGCTGGAAGTAATCTTTGCCGGGTGCGCCAGATGCCGTTCGGAAGGTGTTGGGCGTGGGCAGTATCTGGCCCATTTGCTCAAAGCGGTCGTTGGCTTTTTGGGTGGGCGGTTGTGGGGTTTGTGCCCACAGGCTGCCCAAAGTGAGCAGAAAGCTTGTTGAAAGAAGGAGTTTTTTCATTGACTGGAAAGAGACTTGATAATAGAATCGTAAAGTTACAAAACACCTGAATGCGGTTGAAAATAGTTTGACAAGTGGCCGTGGCCGTTTTTAGGCAAGTAACTTATTGGCCAGAATCAATGAAATAGCCATGCCCGCTACCATGCCCGACACAACCAGGGTCCAATCGCGCCGACGGACGCGCAGCAGGTCAATTACCCCAAAGGCAAGCCCCAGCACCAGGGTTACAATCAGAATCTGCCCCAGTTCAAGCCCCAGGTTAAACGCCAGTAGCGGCTGCCAGATGTCGGCCTGATGACCCAGCAAACTCCGCAGGTAGTTCGAAAATCCCAGGCCGTGAATCAGCCCAAACCCCGCTGCCAGCAAATAACGGGGCCAGAGGGGGCGGGTAGGCCGCTTCTTATACCGGGTCTTGCCCGAATCGGGGTCGGCCTGGAAAAAGTTGGTAATAGCAGTGAGCAAAATTGTGATCGGAATGAGCAATTCAACCACATCGGTTCGGTAATTAATGAGCCGTAGCGTGGCCAGTGCCAGCGTCAGCGAGTGCCCCACCGTAAATGCCGTAACCAGGGCCAGCACCTGCTGCCAGTCGGTGAGGGTGTAGAGGGCACAGAGCGCAATTATGAACAGAATATGGTCTGAGCCGCCCGGATCCGTGATGTGGTCGAAACCCAGGCGCAGGTAAATTAGAAAGTCATCCATTTCAGAGAAGGTTTAGTTAGGTTGGGCTAAAAATACGGATGAAATGGTAGGATGCAACTAACTACCCCCTGTAGGGCAGGGCAGTGGCTATTTTTGCCGTACCTTTGTGGCGATATGTACGAAACCGTTATTGGCCTGGAGGTGCATTGCCAATTGCAGACGGTGAGCAAGATTTTTGCCGCCGATGCCAACACGTTTGGAGCCGACCCCAACACGCAGGTCAGCGTAATTACCCTGGCTCACCCCGGCACGCTGCCCAAACTGAACCGGCAGGCGGTAGCCTTTGCCGTGCGCATGGGCCTGGCTTGTGGCAGCACCATTACCCGCCGGAATATCTTCGCCCGCAAAAATTATTTTTACCCCGACCTGCCTAAAGGCTATCAGCTTTCGCAGGATAAAGGCCCAATCTGCCTGGGTGGGCAGGTAGGCACTGTGCAACTCCACCATATCCACCTCGAAGAAGATGCCGGGAAATCGGTACACGATGCTGATCCCTACGCCACCTGCCTCGATTACAACCGCGCCGGTACGCCCCTCATTGAAATGGTGACCGATCCCTGCATTCGTTCTGCCGAAGAGGCCGGTGCATTTCTGACCGAAGTCAGGCGGCTGGTGCGCTACCTCGACATCTGCGATGGCAATATGGAAGAAGGGTCGCTGCGCTGCGACGTAAATATTTCTATCCGACCACCCGGACAAACCACACTCGGCACGAAGGTTGAAGTAAAAAATCTGAACTCGATCCGTAATGTGCAGCGGGCCGTGGAAGCCGAGGTGAAACGGCAGATCGAATTGACCGAGACAGGCGGGCGGATAATCCAGGAAACGCGGCTCTACAATCCCGAACGCCACCAAACCGTGGGTATGCGCGAGAAAGAAACCATGAACGACTATCGGTATTTCCCGGATCCCGACCTGACCCCCGTCCTGATTTCAGACGAGTGGCTGACCCAGATTCAGGCCGATATGCCGCGCTTGCCCAAAGCATTGTACCAGAAGTTTACCACCCACTATGGTCTGCCCGACTACGACGCAGCCCTGCTGACCGATGCCAAAGAACTGGCTGAGTTTGTGGAGGCCGTTTGTGCTGAAACGGCCAACTACAAAGCAGCCTCGAACTGGACAATGGGGCCGGTGAAAGGCCAACTGACCGACAAACAACTCCGCGACCGGCAGTTTCCGGTATCGGCCAGTCAGTTAGCCGCGCTCATCAACCTGATTGATGCCGGTGGGGTGAGCCAAACAGCCGCCCAAACCATTTTTGGCCTTATGGCCGAGGCCAACACGCAGGGCCAGCCGAATGTGACACCTGACAAGTTGGCCATAGGCCATAACCTGCTGCAAAACCGCAATACCGACGCGCTGCAAACGTTGGTAGAAGAGGTATTGGCCGCCTGGCCCGATAAAGTGGCACAATACCGCGCTGGTAAGAAAAACCTGCTCGGCCTGTTTGTCGGCGAAGCCATGAAGAAATCGAAGGGATCGGCTGATCCGAAATTGTTGAATGAATTGATTACAAAAGCATTAGCACAATAATTATGAAAAAAATAGTCATCATGCTTGCCTGTCTTGCCACGC
>JBBQUC010000043.1:0-14397 GCA_038212815.1 Cytophagales bacterium | reverse complement strand
ACGGCCAAAGCCAACCCGCTGGCGATAACGTATCAGACGTGCCTTACGAAGAAGTGAAGTAAGGTCACCAGTAGTTTATTCTATGAAAGCCCCTGCTAGTACTGGCAGGGGCTTTTTGTTTTCAGGCAGTAACTTCGGCAGACTGGCCACTTTTGTGGATGAACCATATACCCGATTGCTGCCTTATGATCGCTAAATTCTCCGCTCCATTGGTAACCACCCTGCTGGGGTTGCTCATGGCCCTCTCCTTTGCTCAAGCAGCAAAGCCTGTAACTACGGTAGCCCAACTAACGGCCGACTGGCAACGCGCCAGAGAATTTACTAAAGAGTATTTAGACACGATGCCCGACGACGGGATGAGTTTCAAGCCTACGCCCGAAATTCGGAGTTTTGCCGAGCAGATGCTGCATTTGGCGGCTGCCAACTACAACTTTGCCGCCGGGGCTAGTGGGAAGGCCAATCCATTTCAGGGGAAGAACCTGGAAAAAATGGATGAGCTAAAAACCAAAGTCGCTCTGACCAAAACGGTGCTGGATAGCTACGATTTCATGCTCGATGCCATCAAAGGTATGACCGACGCGCAACTGGCCGAAACCCTGAAAATGGGAACCCGCGAAATGACCCGCGAGGTGATGCTGGCCAAAGCCTTTGAACACCAAACCCACCACCGGGGTCAATCAACGGTTTATATCCGGCTGAAAGGGGTGAAGCCACCCAACGAAAAACTATTTTAACCGCTTCAAGCCATCCAGCAGGTACTCCAGGCCGTTTAGCCTGATTTCGTACATGGTTTGTAGTAACATACCCAGTTTGCCGGCTGGAAAGCCTTTCTGGGCAAACCACTCCAGATACGACACCGGCAATGACCGAATCAGATGCCCTTTGAATTTGCCAAAGGGCATCTGATAATGCAGTAGTTCTTTCAGTAATTCCGGTTGCCCGGCGGCAGGTTCGTTAGTCATGAACATCAACTGTAATGACCAGTTTAGCGTCTTTGGCCGCCACTGCTTTGCGATATCCACTCAACCCCCAGGCGTAACTAAGCAAGCCCAGCAAACTACCCCCCGCCGTAACAATAGCCAGCGATTGGTGAATCTGCTGCTCATCGTGGAAAACATAGTCGGTGATGAGTGCCACCAGGGTGGGACCAAAGCCCAGCGCAATGAAGTTCAGAATGAGCAGATACAGGGCTGATGCCAACGCCCGCGCCTGATTGGGCATGATTTCCTGGATAGCAGCCGACGAGGCTCCCAGCGGAAATGCCACAAAAAAACAGGGAATAGGCAGCAGTAATAACACGGTAGTGGGGTTACTGAGCAGGGCCATAAACGACGTAAGCAAAATGGCCGTAGCCGCAATAAGGCCCACCCGCAGTTTGCCATCCGTGTAGCCGCGTCGGGTAAACCAGTCGGCCAACCGCCCGCCGAGCATAATGCCTGCGGTGGAGAAAATAGTGATAATCAGCCCGTAGGCAAGCCCAATTTCACCCATTTTCCAACCAAACCGGCGTACAAACAGCGTGGGCAACCAGGCCGTAGTGCCATACGCCACCAGGGAAACAAACGTGATGCCGAGCGTAACGCCCAGAAACGCCCGCTTCCGCTCGCCAATGAGCCGGAATACATCACCTACCGACACCTGTTCAATTTGCCCACTGGCATTGGTGAGTAGCTGCTGCCGGGGTGGTTCGCGCACAAACAACCGAATCATGCCTGCAATGAGCAACCCCGGCATACCAATATAAAAAAACAGTATCTGCCACGAAAATACAGTGCCAATCAAGGGAAGGGTAACGGTAGCGGGCTGCCCGGCCATACTGACCAGCGCGGCCCCAATCAGCACGGCCAGCCCCGAACCAATATAAACCCCCGCCGAATAAACGCTAATCGCCGTAGCTAGTTTCTCCTTCGGGAAATAGTCGCTGAGCATGGAGTAGGCCGCTGGTGAGAGGGCCGCTTCGCCCACGCCAACCCCAATACGAGCCATAAAAAACTGGCTATACGATTTTACCGTGCCGCAGAGGGCCGTCATCAGGCTCCAGACGGCAATGCCCCAGACAATGATTTTCTGCCGGTTTCCCCGGTCGGCCAGGCGGCCAATGGGCAGGCCCAGCAGCGTGTAGAAAATGGCAAAGCTCAACCCCATTAGCAGGCTTACCTGGGTATCGGTCAGATGCAGGTCGCGCTTAATGGGCAGTACCAGTAGGCTCAGAATCTGGCGGTCGATAAACGACGATACGTAAGCCAGCATGAGCATGAATACCACCGCCCAGGCACGGGCAGGCGATGCGTAGTGGGCAGGAAGAGTTGATGGAGCGGGCATACAAGACGGGGTTTATATTATCAAAGGCAGGCCACGCATTTTGTTTACCCGTAGAGATCACCTCACGGGAGACTATATTTTGTTTCACTCCAATCCAGAACCTCTACTGCGCCAACAGATAGCTTATGAACGCGAAACTTGTAGACCCTACGCTGCAACCGGGTGTTTATATAAGTTTGTGTCCGAATTTTACTTAATGACCTGATTAAATAATAGATTTGCCGTTTCAACAAAAAACCGGTAAGCAATAGCCCTCTTTTTGTTGACTCTACCAACGCTATGCAATCAACGTTTACTGACCAGTCGTCTCCCGACCTGTTTCGGTTGGTGTTCGACAAATCCCTTACCTGCATCTACACGGCTCAGGCCGTTCGGGATGAAACCGGCAAGCTGATTGATTTTCGCATCCAGCTAACCAATGAGTCGTTTCGGCAGCAAACGGGCTTTTCCGATGCCAAATTACAGGCCCAAACCCTGCTCACGCATTTCCCTGTTTATGGTGAACAGGAGTTGTTCGGGCAGATGCGGCAGGTGGTTGAAACCGGCGAGGACTGGCGTACCCCCGACTGGTCGATTTGTAAACTCGGCGACGGGGTAGTCGTCAACTTCATCGTCATCACCAGCGATAAGGAAACTGAACAGGCCAGTCAACAGCAGGCCCAGCTAATAGAGAGCATTTTCAACGACTCGGTCAATGGTCAGTTTGCGATGCAGGCCATACGCGACGAGCAAAACGTCATCACTGACTTTTGGGTCGTAGCTGCCAACCGGGTGGCGGCTCAACTGACCCGTCAGCCTGTTGAAGCGATCATTGGGAAACCATTCAATGAACTCTTTCCGGGATATAAACCAGCCGGGCTGTTCGACCAGTACAAGCGAACTATTGAGACGGGCCAACAACAGGAGACTGAACTCTATTACCCGTACGAAAACGTTGATGGCTGGTATTGGGTTGGTTCGGAGCCTTTTGGCGATGGCGTTATTCAGACGTTTTTGGATATTACCGACCGAAAAAAGGCTGAACAGGAGGTAAAGCAACAGACGGAACTGCTCCAAACGATCATTGACTCAATGCAGACCGGTATGAACCTGCTCTCGCCGGTCTATAGCCCCGATGAGGCACCGGAGTCGGGGACGTTGACCGGGCGGAAGCCAATTGACTTTCGGTATGAACTCGTCAACACAACGGTGGCCGCCTACGTCGGTCAGCAGCCCGACGCATTAAAAGGTACACGGGTGAGCGACTGGTTTCCGGCCTACTTTGCCAACGGCGATTTCGATACCTACCGGCAAGTCTACGAAACGGGTCAGCCCCGGCAGTATGACCACCATTATGTGGGCGACGGGCAGGATGTCTGGATCAGCGTGGCGGCTCAGGTACTGGGGCCTTATCTGCTGATGACCTTCACCGACTTTACGAACGTAAAGCAGGCTGAGTTACTGGCTCAGCAGCAGGCCGAGCAGCTACAGGCCACCCTCGATGCCTCCATCAGCAGCATCATTGCCATGACCGCCATCCGCGATGAAAGCGGACAAATCATTGATTTCAGCATGGATCAGGTCAACGGAGCTGTGGAGCAGAGCTTAGGCCAAACACCCGACGAGCTGGAAGGACGTACCCTGCTATCGATGTATCCGGGTAATATTGAAAGCGGCTTTTTCGACCTCTATGTTAAGGCTACCGATACGGGGATTCCGCAGAAAGGTACGTACCACTACACCGACGAAAACGGATTTGACGGTTGGTTTGAAGCCTCGGCGGTGCAACAGGCCACCGACAAAGTGGTGATTACGTTTCTGAACGTTACGGAGAGCAAACAAAACGAGCAGAAGATTCAGCAGCAGTCTGACCTGTTACAAAGTGTGCTGAATGCCACTACTACGACGTTCGCTACGTATCAGCCCATTCGAGATGAACAGCAGCGTATCGTGAATTTCCGCTTTACACTGGCCAATCAGGAGGCACTGGCCGTAGTGGGGCTAACGGCCGACGAACTCTATACCAAAACAATCCTTGACGTAAGCCCGGACTTGCTCGGCAGCAAAACATTCGCCGATTACGTACAAGTGGTTGAGACGGGTGAAACCATCACCTTCGAGCGAAACTTTAAGAACCGCTGCTTTCTGGCTACCGCCGTGCGGTTTGGCGAAGACGGCCTGCTCACCTCGTCTATCGACATTACCGAAATCAAGCAGGCCCGTGAGCAGCTTGTGCAGATGAATGCCCGGTTGCAACGCAGCAACGAGAGTTTAGACCAGTTTGCCTCCGTAGCTTCCCACGATTTGCAGGAGCCGCTCCGCAAAATCAAGTCCTTCGGCGATGTGCTGCGCGATCAGTACGGCCCCGCCCTCGGCGAGGGGGTCGATCTGCTGGAACGAATGCAGTCGGCAGCCGGACGGATGCAAACGCTCATCCGCGATTTGCTGACTTACTCCCGGCTGGCCAAAAGTGGAGCGGTTCCGCATCAGCCACTCGACCTCAACCGCATTGTGGCTGAGGTGCTGGTTGACCTCGAACTGGCCGTTACAGAAAAAGGAGCCATTGTTGATGTAGGTACGTTAGGCATTGTACCGGGCGATGCGCTGCAACTGCGGCAGGTTATTCAGAACCTGTTGTCCAATGCGCTAAAGTTTACAAAGCCAGGCCGTCAGCCGCGCATTTCGGTGAATTGCCGGGTGGTAAGTGCCGCCGAGCTTCCCGATGGATTGATACGTATCAATCCATCGGGAAGCTCGGCCTACCTGGTCGTAACGGTGGCTGACAACGGTATTGGTTTTGGGGCGGCTTACCGGGAGAAAATTTTTGGGGCTTTCGAGCGGCTGCATGGTAAAAACAGCCCTTATGGCGGCACGGGCATCGGGCTGGCCATCGTGCGCCGGGTGGTGGAAAACCACCACGGGGCCGTTACTGCCCATAGCGGTGAAGGCGAAGGGGCTACTTTTACGCTTTACTTCCCCGCTGCTGGCTAACCCAAATGACTAATGATCCCAGTCGCTATGAAGCAGCTAACGGGCAGGACTAACTGGTATTGTTTAGAAATAGGGGAATGGTAGAATAATTTCATTACTTAACCGCTGGAATGAGTAGATTATTGCTCATGGGTTTAATCCGTATCTTTGTGGTATGTTCATTGAATTAACACGGCCAACAGCAGCGGTTGGCACCGCACTGCCCGTTATGGAAGCGTTTTATACGCTCCAGGGCGAAGGGGCCCATACAGGTAGGGCGGCTTATTTTGTCCGGCTGGGTGGTTGCGATGTGGGTTGCCACTGGTGCGACGTGAAAGAATCGTGGGATGCCGATGCGCACCCCAAACAAACCATTGATGCGCTGGTGCAGGGGGCTTTGGCACACCCAGGCCGGATGGTCGTCATTACTGGGGGCGAACCGCTCATGCATAACCTAACCAATCTGACGGCAGCTCTACAACAAGCCGGTTTTCAAACCAATATTGAAACGTCAGGCGTGTGCCAGGCCGTGACCGGAACCTGGGACTGGATTTGCTTTTCACCCAAGAAATTTAAGCAACCCAACCCCAGTATTTACACCCAGGCCCACGAGCTGAAAGTGATTATCTATAACCAGTCGGACTTTGCCTTTGCCGAGTCATTTGTTCCCAGGTTGCAGCCCGCTTGCCGGTTGTTTCTACAACCTGAATGGAGCCGGTCAGACGAAATGCTGCCGCGCATCGTTGATTATGTAAAAAATAACCCGCAATGGCAGGTATCGTTGCAAACGCACAAGTTCATGGAAATTCCCTGAGCGAACAATGGGTAATGAACAATAACCAAGGGATACTGACTAACGTAACCTTAGGTGGCCGGGCATACCGACAGGTACTTTCGCTGATTCTTGGTATCTATTGTTCAGTAGTCAGTGGCCATTACACGTCCGCTCAGTCTCCCCAAGCCAAAAAACTTTACGAGCAGGGGCTAACCTTGTTTCGGGAGCGCAAGGCTACAGAGGCCATTGCGTTTATGGAGCAGGCTACCAAAGAAGACCCTACATTTACGGATGCCTACCTGAAATTAGGCCAGTTATACGAATTTATTCGCAAACCTGAACAGGCACTAGCCACGTACCGCACAGTAGTCCGGCTACAGCCCAACCCGGCCCTGTCGGGGGGCGCCTACCAGAGTCTGGGTAACATTCTGCTGCGGATGGGGCAATACACCGAGGCTATTCCTGTTCTGGAACAATTCAGAACGCGCTATGCCGATGCATCAGCTGGGGCCAAACGCATAGATCGGCTATTAGCTACGGCCCGTTTTGGGCAGGAAGCCCTCAAAAACCCGCAACCCGTAAGCCCCAAACCCTTATCGGAGAGTTTGAATACCACCCGGTCGCAGTATTTTCCGGTGTTGACCGCCGACGAGCAGACGCTTGTATTTACCGCTCTCAAGCTCGAAGGCGACGAAGACCTGATGACCGCCACGCAGACTGGTGAAGGGTGGGGTGCCCCTACCTCCCTGTCCCCGAATATCAATACTGCCGACAATGAAGGCACGGCTACGCTCTCGGCAGATGGACGTACGCTGGTATTCACCGCCTGCCAAAACCCGCGTGGGGTTGGGGGTTGTGACCTCTATATCAGCTATAAAACTGGCGATAGCTGGTCGACCTCACGCAATCTGGGACCCACCATCAACACCTATCATTACGAATCGCAGCCCTCCCTTACGGCAGACGGTCGCCGACTTTATTTTGTTTCAGACCGTCCTGGGGGCCGTGGTGAACTGGACATCTGGCGAACAGACCTTGATGCTACCGGTAACTGGGCTTCGCCAGTCAATCTCGGTGCGCCCATCAATACTCCCTTCAACGAAGCCTCCCCGTTTATCCATGCCAATGGGCAGGTGCTGTTTTTTGCCTCGCAGGGTCATGTGGGCATGGGTGGTTACGACCTCTTTGTGGCCGATAGTATAGCCAAAGGCTGGTCGGTTCCAACAAATTTAGGCTACCCCATCAATACTGCCGAAGACCAGGCATCGCTCTTTGTTGGGGCTAGTGGCACCCGGGCGTACTACTCGTATGAAGAGCAAAAAGAAGGCGTATCGCAAAAATCACGTATTTATACCTTTGACCTGCCCGAATCATTACGCGACCGGGTGAAACCGGTTAGTTACCTGAAGGGCATCATTGTTGATGCCCGTACCAAAAAGCCACTACTAGCTACAGTTGAGTTAATCGACATAGCCACTAACCAGGTCATCTCGCGGGTTCAGTCTGACGGGGAGACCGGGCAATATACCGCCGTGTTACCCACCAGGGGGGAGTACGCGCTGTATGTGAACGTGCCTGGTTACCTGTTCAAAAGCCTGTCGTTTGATTTTGCCCAGAAAACAACAGGGGATCGGAACGCCGGAGTGGGCATAGCCTTGCCCGTAGCCCTTGAACCCATTATAGCAGGGGGCACCGGCAAAGAGACACTGAACAACATTTTCTTTGAAACTGCCCGCTACGATATTGCGGGCAAATCGCGCACCGAACTGGAGCGGCTCCTGACGTTTTTAAAAACGAACCCCGCCGTGAAAATTGAAGTGGCGGGCCATACCGACGACCGGGGTGATGGGGCTACCAATCTGGCCCTGTCGCAGAAACGGGCACAGGCAGTGATGAATTTTCTCGTTGCTGCGGGGGTCGAAGCGGGCCGAATACGCGCAGTTGGCTACGGAAAAAACCGGCCCTTAATACCAAATACGACCGACGAGAACCGGCGGTTGAACCGGCGTATTGAATGGCGGGTATTGTGACCATAGTGCATTTTATGATACTTTACCCTACTGTCTGGCTTGGTTTTTGCGGGAATTTTTTACACCTTTGCATACGTTTTGCCGTACGAGCCGCCCCGCAACAGGTACTAGGCGAAAAAAGCTAATTACCATCGTACATCCCCTTTACGAATGACACCCGAACACGTTAAGTGCCTCATTATTGGTTCTGGACCGGCTGGTTATACAGCCGCTATTTATGCCTCACGTGCTGGACTGACGCCCATTCTTTACCAGGGCGGTCAGCCCGGAGGGCAGTTAACCATTACTACCGAAGTCGATAATTTTCCGGGGTACCCCGATGGGGTTCAAGGTCCGCAACTGATGCAGGATTTAGAAGCTCAGGCCCGTCGGTTTGGCACTGATGTTCGGTATGGCTTAGTCACTAAAGTAGAATTTGACGAAATGCCAGGGCCAGGTCGCCCGCACCGGGTTTGGGTGGATGAGCAGCATGAACTCACCGCCGATGCCGTGCTGATTTCGACTGGAGCGTCGGCCAAATGGCTGGGTCTTCCTTCTGAAATGCGGTTGAATGGTCACGGTGTATCAGCCTGTGCCGTTTGCGACGGGTTTTTCTTCCGGGGGCAGGATGTGGCTATTGTTGGCGCAGGCGATACGGCTGCCGAAGAAGCGTCGTACCTCTCGAACCTCTGCCGCCATGTATATATGCTTGTCCGGCGCGATGAAATGCGGGCCTCGCGGTTTATGAAGCACCGGGTGCAGGCCAAAGAGAATATCACCATTTTATACAACACCGAAACAGAAGAAATTCTCGGCGACGAGGGCGTATCTGGCGTTCGGGTAAAAAATAACCAGACCGGCGAGGTGACGGTACTGGACGTAACCGGATTTTTCGTGGCGATAGGCCACAAACCCAATACTGATATTTTTCGGGAGTTCCTGACGCTGGATGCCCATGGCTATATCCAGACCGAGAAGGGCAGCACCCGAACCAACGTGCCGGGAGTCTTCGCCTGCGGAGATGCCCAGGATAACGTTTATCGTCAGGCCGTTACGGCCGCTGGTACCGGCTGCATGGCCGCCCTCGACGCTGAACGCTATCTGGTGACGCTCGAAATGCAGACTGGTGAACTCGTACATTAGTTAACTCTGACGATGAGAAAAAAAGCACTACACTGGCTCTTGGCCATCGGTTGTCTGACGGCTACATTTTCGACCCAGGCGCAGGAGCGCGGACTGTTCAAAAAAAATCCGCGCATAACGCCTAAGAACCAACCCACAAACCCGAACTTCCCGACGGGCGAAACGGAAAAACGGGTGGATGTTTACGAGCAGGAAACCACCGACCTGCGGTTCAACAGCCAATTTGAACCCAAAAAAGAACTGAACCCCGTAATTGCCGAAGATACCAGCATGATTGACCAGGGCGAAACCAGCGTAGTCGAAATTATCGACTCGGTGCAGGTGGGGGATGAGTGGGTAAAAGCGGCTGATTATTATGTGGTCTGGGATTCCCGAAATATTGATCCCTATAATATCAATCCCCTTGATTTTGATCAAACCGTCGATATTAAGCTGTATGATCCTCCCACTAACCGGTTCTGGTCGGCACCCCTCAATGAGGGCAAATTAACCTCGAACTTTGGCTTTCGCTGGGGTCGCTGGCATACCGGAACAGACCTTGATCTGGAAACGGGCGATCCGGTTTACTCAGCTTTCGATGGGGTTGTGCGCGTAGTGGGCTGGGATGGCAGTGGGTATGGTCGATACGTACTCATCAGACATTATAATGGCCTGGAAACCCTCTACGGGCATTTGTCGAAGCAAATGGTCGAAATAGGGCAACTGATAAAAGCAGGCGACCAACTGGGCTTGGGGGGCAGCACTGGCCGGTCGTCAGGCCCACACCTGCATTTCGAAACCCGGTATGAAGGCAACCCATTTAGCCCGCTCGGTATCTATCGGTTTCCGCAAAACGACCTGATTGCCGACCACTATCTGCTTACAGCCCATGCCTGGGATTACCTGCGCGGAGGCCGTTCTACCGATACTTCATTCAAGCCCCGGTTTAAGCGCACCGTATTGCATAAAGTCCGGCGGGGAGATACCCTCTCGGAGATTGCCAGCCGGTACGGGATGTCAGTAAAAACACTGGTTCAGAAAAACCACCTGGCCTCGCGCAAACTACGTCCCGGTCAGAAACTCCGGGTAAACTAACGGGTTACTGACCGTCGGGTTTCATGCCCTCTTTTTTGCAGCAGGATGGCAGTTTAGCGTATCCTTTTTCATCGGCAACCAATTCGTCGGCATCGTAGCCGGTTTTGGTTACGTTGGCTTTAATCTTGGTCACGTCGGTTTTGGCCGGATTGTACCTCACCGTCAACACCTTCGTTTTTACGTCCAGGTCAGCTTCTTTTACTCCTTTCTCGAAGGCCAGGTTTCGCTCGATACGCGCCTTGCACATCTCGCAAATAGCCGAAGTTTTAATCTTTACCTCTTTATCGTCGACTGCATAAACCAGACTAGTGGTGGCAGTAGTCAGGGATAGCAGAATGGCCAGAAATTGGTTGCGGTTCATACTCGTACTTGGTTTTGCTGGTTAGAGCAGTTAGGGATACATTGGTTTAACGTTTTCTGCACAAAATTAATGCCCTATCCGACCCTGATTCATCGTGCTGCTGTTCACTTAGCTTACTCGATAAACTGGCGCACAATCTGGTTATCTTGCTCCCAAATGCATAGAACCCGGTCATTCGATAGGGCACTCAGTTTGGCATACCCACCCGTCCCCAGGGATTGTGGTTGGCTATGCTGGGGTGTTTTTGTCCAGAGCTGGCCATTAACCTGCCAGACGTAATACTGTCCTGCTGGTGTAACGGCTACTTTGCCCAACTTACCCGCTCCCAACAGAGTTTCGGGGCCGGTAGCTGCCGAGGTGTAAAGCTGATCTTCGCGTCGCCAGACAGTAGCTACCTGCCCTGACGGGCTGATATAGGCACCTCCGCCATCCATTGGGCAAGCTTGCAATGGCCAGTTGCCAGTACCCAGCTTCTGAGCTGGTCCAAAGGTCTTTCCATAATCAGCGGAGGTCAGCATGTACATGTTTCTTGCCCCGGCAATGTAGTTGCGGAACAATACCGCAACGTGTGCACCGTTAGCTACCAGCGTAGGTTGGCAACACTCGCAAACGGTGCCTTCGGGCGATTGGTACAGTACTTTATTGGCCGACCAGGTATGGCCACCATCGGTTGAGGATGCCCCAACCAGTTTATTTTGCTCATTACCCCGTAGGTCTAGCCACAGGGCATGAAAAGTGCCATCGGCTCCGGCAGCCAGTGAGACAAAGCCTTCTTTAGCTACCTCACCAACATCATTGACGCGTTTGTGTTTTGCCCATTTTCCTGTACTGCGGTCTAAGGAATATGACCAGACGTTTCCAGGTTTGTCGATAACCGTAATGACCACAAACTGCCTGGTAGCCGCAATCTGGGGTCCACGGGATGCGCCCAAGTGAAGCCCGGCGAGGCTGTCTATTCGGGTTGGCTCACTGAAAACCTGGCCATTATCGACGGAGACAGTGTACAGAACTGTTTTACCCCGCCCGAAGACTACATGCACAGTACCCGCCCCATCGGCACTAATGGCCGGATGTTTACCCATACCAATGGGGGTAACATCTGTAGGCAAACGAGTAGCCATAAAGAGGCAAAGCAAGCTAATAGGCAGAAGCAGATAACCAAACAGGGTACGTTTCATACAGAGTTTCTATAGAGTATTGAGGTTAATTAATGGAACAATCTGGAGCAACAGACTCTAGTAGATAAAAGCCCCGAGTTAGACTGGTTTTCACATAACCCAGAGCATTATACCAGCCATGCCCATCATCAGGCTATCTTCAAAAATGGTAACAGTTGACATAGGCAGGTTAAACACCGCTCCCAGACAGGCGCATTGAATTTGCCGTTTGTTCACCACCGACTGGATCACACCAATTAAACTAACTCCCATAACTACTAGCGTAGCCGCGTTGGTGATCCACGGATTCCAGCCTGACAGATAGGCAATGCCGAGGGCTAGTTCGATAAACGGATACACAAAACCATAGCCCGGCATCGCTTTCGCCACAATATCGTACATGCGGTAGGTGCTGGCAAATCCTGGTATATCCAGCAGCTTAAAGAATGAGAATGTTAAAAAGAATCCGGCCATGAAGGTACTCATAGCCCGCATCCAGTTGAACCCACCGGACCGTACTTCAGCCAAAACCGTAATGCCGAGCAGATACACCAGAATAAGGAGTAGGGGCTTGTACGTAGTTGCCGATAGTGCTGTTGTAGCTTCATCTTGACTAACGGGCGGCTTGCTTACTTCGTGAGTAGCACTCATGGTATTGATTACAGCTACCTCGTTAGTGAGACTATAGGCTCCGGTGGTGGCTACTGCCCGATTCAGCGTGGCTGTATCCAGGTGGTGGCTCATATTCACCACCGCTTCTGGTGGGGTAAGCGAGACAATCGCCTTTTTTACACCCTCAACCCCTTCGAGAGCTTGTTGTACGCGGCCTACGCAACTGGCGCAGTGCATACCCGAAATTTTGTATGTATGAATCATGGATTAGTTAGTTTAAACCGGGCACCGGCATAAATCATACGGCCCGTAATGGGACCCCACACGCGGGCACCTGCATCGAAATCGCGCCCAAAGGGGCTGTCGGCAGCCAGAATGGGGTTTAATTGGCGGAACCCGGTCAGGTTTTCACCCCCCAGATATACTTCTAGCCCGGATTGAAATGAGCGGGATACCTGGGCATTCAGGTTGAAAAAGCCGGGAGCCAGGGCGGTAGGCATGTTTTCGTAACTGGTATGTGTATACCCTTCGCGCAGGTATGGAATCCGTTTGGGGCCGTTGTATTGTAGGGTGGCATCAAACTTCCACTTATCATACGGCAGGGCGTAACCTGCATTTAGAAATACCCGGTCGCGGCTCACCATCATACGGGGTAACACCCGGTTCTCTCCAAACGGCCCACCCATACTTTGCTCCACATCGTAAAGCCGGTAAGCAGCCTTAACCTCGAACCGCTTAGCGGGTAGATACGTTAATTCGGCCTGAAAACTGTTGGCAAACGAGCGACCCTGAACATTGTAAAAATACAATTCGCGGGGGTGTTCCAGGTCAACTACCAGTTGATTCTGGAAATCCGTGCGGTAATAGTCAGCCGTGAAAGTAGCTTTATGTCCCAGCACCAGAAAATCGTTCGACAGGCTCAGTCCGTAGTTCCAGGAGATTTCGGGCCGTACGTTGTAGTTTAGGTAAACTGCCCGTGAACTGACTAAATAACCAAAATTTTCGGCCAGTTGGTTCGGCATCCGAAAACCCCGGCCCAGTACTGCCCGCAGGGCCATGTTTGTACTCAAATTGTACTTGGCGTGTAGCCGGGGCGTAAATTGCCAGCTTGCCCATTCGTTGGGTACCAGATCGAACCGATTATGAATGGGTTCCAGATACTGCTGCCCTAATACTGCCAGTCGGTCGATGCGCCCCCCTAGCAGCAGAGTCAACTTGTCAAGATACGAATACGTATATTCCACGAAAGCCCCCGGTACCGATTCCCGTCGGGTAAGGGGTTTTTGAGCGTAGGCTTCCTGATAATCGTCGAGCAGGTAACTGAGGCCCGTTTTAATAGCATGGTTCGTGGTGCCAATAATGGTCTGATAAATCAGGTTAGCATAGACGGTTTGTTGCTGCCCGGTATAGGGCGTATAGCCAAAGAGCGCGTTTTGCTCGTGGCGCACGCCATTCAAAATGAGGCCCAGCCCCTTGTAGGGTTTATCAGGAAAGAGCCAGGCTGTTTTACTGAAAAACTCAACCCGGCGGGTGTTGTTGGTAAACTGATACTGGGGTGCCTTACCGATTTGTGACCCCTGCCCACCGGTACGGTCTTCGCTGAGTGCCCGTAGTCCAACCTGTGCCATAAACCGTTCCCCACTGTATTTGGCTCGGATACTACCGTTGACCTGAGAATAAAGGGGTAGGTCTAAGAACCCATCGCCATTAGTATCGACGCGGTTCTGTAGAGTGCTGGCATGACCCAACACCCCCAGCGACCATTTTTTGGACAGTGGCAATGAATAGTTGACATTGCCCTCGACACGGCCAAAACTGTTGGCATAGGTATTGAGCAAGAGCCTGGTTTTGTCTGGCCCAATTCCTGCGTCGGGTTTCTGCAACTCTACATTTAGCTGCCCGGTCATGCCCTCGTAGCCATTTACCACCGATCCCGCTCCTTTTCCCACATCAATAGACGTAATCCAGGTGCCGGGCAGATAACTCAGGCCGAAG
>JBBQUC010000042.1:0-14446 GCA_038212815.1 Cytophagales bacterium | reverse complement strand
AATAGGTAGTCCTGCAATGTCAAACATGCCACCTTTTGAGCCAAAGTCATTTTCCATATCAATAACAATTATAGCTGTCTTGGTTGCGTCAATTGTGAGGTTGTCTGGATTGGATTTTTGTTGTGATACTAAATGACCTCCTCTGGTTTTTATGTGAACCAATTTGGTTGGCTGAATTTTATCAACAATTTTGATTTTGTTGTCACTTTCTGTCTTTGGATTACAGCCAATAAGTATTAGTCCACTTACGATTAGTATTGAATAAATTGTTCTCATGACATTTATTATTTGAGGTAATGATTCTTTGTCCAGTTACTTTATCTGTTTACCCATTACTGCCAACTCCTGAATATACGCGTATTTTGCCTATCCATCAGCAAAGGAGAAGAATCAGTTTCACTTATGAAAATGGAAGGCGAAACATTTTAGATGACTTTGTCTAGCAGGTAGTTAAAGCTCATTTAGTATCGATCAGCAATACAAAATACGTGTATCGCATTTTGTATGGCTGATCGAAGACGCTACCTGACCTGACAATACAGAATACGCATTGCGCATTCTGTATTGTCAGCAGCCAAGAATCTGGTTACCCGATGGCATTCATGTCAAATGGCAGCGTGCGGATGCGGTGGCCCGTGGCGGCAAAAATAGCGTTGCAGAGGGCCGGGGCAACGGGCGGTAAGCCCGGCTCACCAACCCCACCCGATGGCTCGTCGTTTTCGATGATATGAATCGCTACGGCGGGCATCTCGTCGATGCGCATCACCCGGAAGTTATGAAAATTGGTTTGCTCAGCCTGGCCACTCGCCACAGTGATGCCGCTCTTGGTAGCCGCCGTAATCCCCATCACAATGTTGCCCTCGGTTTGCGCCCGCACATTGTCGGGGTTAACGTATTGGCCGCAGTCCAGTACGGTTACTACTTTATCAATTTTTACGCCTTTGCCCTGCTTCGACACAAATACGGCATGGGCGCATATACTGCCGAACGACTGGCAAATGGCCACGCCTTTACCCTGCCCTGTCGCCAACGGCTTGTCCCAGCCCGACTGTAGCCGCAGGGTTTCCAGCACGGTAGTAAACCGCCTGGCCGATTTACCAGCCTCGCCCTCGGTTTGGCCTTTCAGCAGGTCGAGCCGGAGGGAAAGGGGGTCTTTTTGGGCGGCATGGGCCAGTTCGTCCAGGAAACTCTCGTGGCCAAAATTAGAGGTGGACGAATACACTGACCGCCACCACACAACCGGGATGTCGGTTTGTACGTTGCCGTAGCTCACCTGCGCATTCGGAAAGGCGTAGGGGCTTTCGTCTTTACCAATGCTTTCTTTTACCCAATCGTCGGCTTTGTTGCCCAGTGGGGCCTGAAATACTTGCCGCATAATCGATTCGCTAATCGCTTTGTGTTCAAAGGCCACCACATTTCCCTGCGCATCAACGGCCCCCCGCATGGCCGAAAGCATACCGGGGCGGAATGGCCCCTGCGTAATATCGTCCTCGCGGGTCCAGACCACCTTAACGGGGGCCTGCATCTGTTTCGAGATGTTGACGGCCTCCAGCACAAAGTCAAGGTAGGCTTTGCGGCCAAACGCACCCCCCAGAAACGGCACGTTCACTTTTACGTTCTCTTCCTTGATTTTCAGATACTGCGCTACCTGCTGAATAGCGCCATCCGGCCCTTGCACAGGTGCCCAGATTTCGCAGGTGCCATCCGCTTTTACGTGGGCTACGGCCACCTCCGGCTCCATGGGCGCGTGGGCCATAAACGGCGTTTGATAGTGTGCTTCCAGCTTTTTCGGCGCGGCTTCGTAGGCCGTTTTTACGTCGCCAGTGGTGTAATACGGGCTGGTTTCCCCCTTGCTCTTCTCGCGCAGGTTGGCAAAATAGGTTTCGGTCGAAGTGGTTTTCGCCGTTTCAGCATTGTCCCACTTCACCACCAATGCCCGCCGACCCTGCAAGGCAGCCCAGTAGTTGGTAGCTACCACAGCCACGGCTTCGGCGGTGCGGTGCGGCATGGGCCGTTCGCAGCGGATCACGGCTTTCACCCCCGGAATCTTTTTGGCAGCGGCATCATTGATCGACACAATTTTGCCGAGTATAGTAGGGCAGTGTTCAACGCTGGCATAGAGCATGTTGGCCGGGCCACCGTTCGTTGCGTCGATATCCATCCCAAACACCGCTTTCCCCGTTGTTTTATCCGGGATTTCGGGGCGGGGGAGGGCTTTGCCCAGCAGCTTGAAATCTTTCTTCGCCTTCAGTTGCGGCTTGGCGGGTATGGGTAGTTTGGCGGCATCGTCCACCAGGTCGCCATAGGTGAGGGTTTTACCCGTTGGCCGGTGGTGAATGGCTCCGCGCTCGGCATAACAGTCGGTTACGGGGGCATTCCAGCGGGTAGCGGCTGCGGTGGTGAACATCTCGCGGGCCGAGGCTCCCGCTTGCCGGAGGTGGGTCCATCCCGTGCGCACGGTGCTGCTGCCCCCCGATAGCTGGTTGCCGTATTTCCGCAAGCCATCCGACTGCCGCACCTGAATCTGGTCGAGGCCCACTTCCAGCTCTTCGGCCAGGAGCATCGGTACGGCCTGCCAACTGCCCTGCCCCATGTCGGGACGGTGGTTGATGAGGGTAATGCCGCCCGCATTGTCGATCACAATAAAGGGGTGCAACTCAAAGGACAGCACCGCTTTGGGCGATGGGATGGCCATATTGACCAGGGCAGTTTTGCCATTGGCGTAGCTGGCAATGCCCAGCATCAGCCCGGTGCCGGTAAGCCCGGCAGCTTTCAAAAAATCGCGACGGTTTGTCATGGCTTATTTGCCGCCAGTACTGGCAGTTTCTTTGGTGAGGGCCGAGGCCGTATGAATGGCTTTACGGATGCGGGTATAAGTGCCACAGCGGCAGATATTCCCTTTCATGGCCGCGTCGATGTCGGCATCGGTGGGCGAGGGCTTCTCTTTCAGCAGGGCTACCGCCGACATGATTTGACCCGACTGGCAGTAACCGCACTGCGGTACTTGCTCGGCAATCCAGGCTTTTTGCATGGGGTGCAGGTTTGTCTCGGTGCCAATCCCCTCAATGGTGGTGATTTTATGCCCTACAGCCGCCGATACGGGGTAGGAGCAGGAACGGATAGGCTTGCCGTCGAGGTGAACGGTGCAGGCTCCGCACTGGGCGATACCGCAGCCAAATTTAGTGCCTTTCAGGCCCGCCACATCGCGAAGTGCCCACAGCAGGGGCATTTGTGGATCAGCATCAAGCTGGCGTTTTTTACCGTTGATGGTCAATGAAATAGAAGCCATAATCAAGTGGGAGTTCTGAAAGGTAAAGTTTAGCATTTTTAGGCAGACCGACAAGCGAACGGCCCAAAACCTTTACTCCTTACCGGGGTTAACTCCTGTACACAAAACTAACTGACGCTATGGAACCACAACCAGAACCCTACCACCCCGGCATCGACCAGAATCAGGGCGTAGTGGGCCAAATGGCCTGGAATCAGGAACAAAATGCCCCTGATGAAGTCGCCCAACTAGACCCGAATGAGGTAATCCAGCAAGCTGAGCAGTCCACTGGAGACGACAATAGCGATCCTGCTGACGAATTTGCTTAGTTTTACGGCTCTACTTTTCACGATCAATACCCGCATGGCTGCCATCCGTACTGTTGTTATTCTATTGTTTAATGAGATTGAGGTGCTCGACTTTGCCGGGCCATTCGAGGTGTTTGGCGTAGCCGACCGGAAGGCCGACCCGAAGCCATTCCAGGTAGTCACTGTAGCTGAACGTGGACCAGTTTATGCCCGGAATGGCTTATGCATTACGCCCAGCTACCTGCTCAACGACCATCCCAAAGCCGATATTCTCCTTATTCCGGGTGGGGGCGGCTTTCACAGCGATGGCACCCCCTTCGGCTCCCGGCGCGAAATGGATAACCAGGTTGTGATCGACTGGATTCAGCGAACGGCCAAAACGGCGGAGTTGGTGCTGTCGGTCTGCACGGGGTCGATGCTGCTGGCCAAAGCGGGTTTACTAGAGAACCTGGCTGCCACCACGCACTACCTCGCCCTCGATAGCCTGGCTAAAATAGCGCCCAATACCACCATCCACCCCACCGACCGCTGGGTCGATAATGGTCGCATCATCACCTCCGCTGGTATTTCTGCCGGCATCGACATGTCGCTGTATGTAGTGGGCAAGTTGTTGGGTAAGGCTGTTGCTACCGAAACGGCAGCGTATATGCAGTACACGTACAATGGATGAAATTTATGGTAAATTTCATCCAGAAAAGTAACTTCTACTAACCTGATTACTGGTATGTGCGCATCTACTCAACAGCCCAACGTCATGTCAACCTACTCCGCCTGGTTTTTTACCCACTGGGTTATTGGTTGCTGTTCTACTTTCCTGCTGCTCATTACCGGGCAAAATGCCCTTGCCCAGAGTTTCCCCGCCAATTTTACCCAGGTGGCGGTTGCATCGGGGATCAACGCGCCAACAGTGGTTATACCAGCTCCAGATGGGCGATTATTTGTCGCTCAACAGGCTGGCTCATTGCGCGTTGTCAAAAATGGAACCCTGCTGCTCACGCCCTTTGTGCAACTCACTGTCGATGCCAGTGGCGAACGGGGACTATTAGGGATTGCCTTTGACCCGGCCTTTGCTACCAATCAATTCATCTATTTGTACTACACTGTGCCCACCAGCGGAACCGTAACGGTGCATAACCGGGTCAGTCGGTTTACGGCCAATGGCGATGTGGCCGTACCGGGTAGCGAAACAATCCTTTTAGAGCTAGACCCGCTGAGCGGAGCCAACAATCACAACGGTGGATCGCTGGTTTTTGGGGCCGACCAAAAACTGTATGTGGCCGTGGGCGAGAATGCCAACGGCAGTAACTCGCAGAATTTAGACAATTATTTAGGCAAAGTACTGCGAATCAATCCCGATGGTAGTGTGCCGGATGGAAACCCCTTTACCACTGGCTCCGAAGCGAAAAAGCGCATTTGGGCCTACGGGCTACGCAATCCATACACCATAACGGTGCAGCCTGGCACCGGCCGATTATTTGTGAACGATGTGGGTCAAAGCACTTGGGAGGAGATCAACGAGGCTACCACCGGAGGGCTGAACTTTGGCTGGCCCACCGCCGAGGGGGTAAGTGCGAATCCGGCCTTTACCAACCCCATTTATGCCTACCAGCACGGCGGTGGCGATGGTGTAGGGTGTGCCATTACGGGTGGCACTTTTTACAATCCCGCCATACCCCGCTACCCGGTCTCGTTGGTCGGCACCTATTTCTTTCAGGACTATTGCAACGCCTGGATCAACAAATTAGACCTCTCTGGCCCAACGGCGGTGCGCTCAACCTTTGCCACGGGCTTATCAGGTCAGAATTTGGGCATAACCCTGGGTGTAGATGGGTATCTGTACTACCTGGGACGTAACAATGGCACTCTCTACAGAATTGTGTATGTCGGCGAAACCTGCCAGACAGTGCAGAATGGCCCCTGGCATAGTGCCAGCACCTGGTCGTGCGGGCGGGTGCCGGTTGCCGCCGATCAGGCCACAGTGCGCCATCTAGTGACGATTAGCACCAGCTTAGTGGGGTTTGCCCGACAGGTGCAGTACGAAACAGGTGGGCAACTGGTTATGGTGAGCAGTGGCCAACTCCAGGTAGGCTTATGAGTAAATAGTCAGGTATTGTCATTAAGTGGTCATTCATTGTCATTCGTTAATGACCTCTTAATGACAATACCTGACAACAAATGACAACCTACTTAAAGGGCTGGGTAAACCTTTCTGGTCAGTGCGAATCGCGTTTGACTTCACTGCCGGAGCCGCCTTTTAAAAAGTCGAAATCGGCTCCCTCGTGGGCTTGCGTTACATGCCGGATGTAGAGGTTCACGTAGCCTCGTGCATACCCCAGATCGATGGGGGTAAACTTGGTAAGTCTGCTGGCCAGTTCTTCGTCGGATACGTGGAGGTGCAGGCTTCGGTTAGCCACATCCAGGGTAATGAGGTCGCCGTTTTGCACCAGGGCCAGGTTGCCCCCCACGGCCGATTCGGGTGAGACGTGCAGCACCACTGTACCAAAGCCCGTACCGCTCATGCGCCCGTCGGAGATACGCACCATGTCGTGGATGCCCTGCGCCAGAATTTTGGCAGGGAGCTGCATGTTGCCCACTTCGGGCATACCAGGGTAGCCCCGTGGCCCCACGTTTTTCAAAACCAGTACCGAGCCGGGGTCAACATCCAGGTCAGGGTCGTCGATGCGGGCTTTGTAATCGTCGATGTTCTCGAATACCACCGCCCGGCCCGTATGCTGCATGAGCGCGGGCGTAGCCGCCGACGGTTTCAGTACGGCTCCGTTGGGGCATAAATTGCCGCGCAGCACTGCCACGCCCGATTCAGATTTAAACGGTTTGTCGAGGGTGGCAATGACGGACGGGTCGTAACACTGTGCTTCGGCGCAGTTTTCGCCAATAGTCTGGCCATTCACGGTCAGCGCATCGTTGTGCAGAAAGGGGCGCAGTTCGCGGATAATGGCGGGCAGGCCACCGGCATAAAACAGGTCTTCCACAAAATGCTCGCCGGAGGGTTGCAGGTTGGCCAACAGCGGAATGGGAGCCGACAGCCGGTCAAAATCATCGACGGTCAACTCAACCCCTACTCGCCCGGCAATGGCCAGCAGGTGCAGAATGAAGTTGGTCGAGCCACCCAGGGCCGCGTTAATTATAATCGCATTCTCGAACGCGTGCCGGGTCAGAATCTGGGAGGGGGTAACGCCCGCCCGCGCCAGCTCAACGGCGCGCACACCGGTCATGTGGGCCAGTACTTTCCGGCGCGAATCGGCGGCTGGAATAGTGGCATTGTCGGGCAGGGCCAACCCCAGCGACTCGACCATGGCCGCCATGGTACTGGCGGTACCCATTACGGCGCAGTGGCCCTGACTGCGGGCCATGCTGGCTTCGGAGGCCGTAAACTCAGCCTGGCTCATCTCGCCCATTTTAAACGCTTCGGCAAACCGCCACAGGTCGCTAGTACCAATTTTGCGACCCTGAAACCGCCCCGCCAGCATAGGGCCGCCCGATACCACCAGCGTGGGAATATCGACACTACAGGCTCCCATGACCAGCGAAGGGGTGGTTTTGTCGCAGCCACACATCAGAATCACCGCGTCGATGGAGTTACCCCGGATGCTTTCTTCGACATCCATACTGGCCAGGTTGCGGAACAGCATGGCCGTAGGTTTGATCTGGCACTCGCCCAGCGACATGACGGGAAACTCCAGCGGAAACCCGCCTGCCTCCCACACCCCCCGCTTGATGGCCTCGGCCAACTCCCGAAAATGGGCGTTGCAGGGGGTCAACTCCGACCAGGTGTTGCAGATACCAATCACGGGTTTTCCTGTAAACTCATGATGCGGAAAGCCCTGATTTTTCATCCAGGCGCGGTATATGAAGCCATCTTTGCCGGTGCGGCCAAACCAGTCTTGCGAACGTAGGGGCATTGTCTGTGCGTAGTTATTGCTAAGCAGTAAAGCCAGAGTAGGGCGGGTTTTACTACCTGATAAAACCTGGCACCCTACCCTGTTCTGGCAGAGACCGACGTAGCGTCCCGCCAGGAGCCTGTCCCTGATGCCGAGCCGGAGTCAGGTTGCTTCGCCAGGTTGACTTATATGGAGATAAATTTGGATTATATAGAATTTTATTGGTCTTTTTGGTAAAATATAAAAATTATATTCTGACAAAAGAATAAATACCTATATTTGATACGCCTGTGCTGACTCAATAGACCCGGCATCAACCACCAACGTTCTATGTCCATTTCTCGTCGTGACTGGCTACGCGCCAGTATGCTATCCGGGTTAAGTCTGGCGGCTGCCCCGGCTGCGTTTTGTAAGCCAGCCGTAGAAACCCCCGTGGGGTATAAACCTGCCGATGGGTTGCTGAAAGCCCGCCTGTCGGCCAATGAAAACCCGTACGGCCCTTCGGCCAGTGTGATCAAGACCATTACCGAAGCCGCACCCGATGGCTACCTCTATGCCATGGAGCAGGCCAAACAATTCCGCAAACTGGTGGCCGAAACCGAGGGGGTTCCTGAAGACTATATTCTGCTGGGAGCCGGATCGGGCGAGTTGCTGACAGCCGCCGCACTTTGGGTGGCTTATCGCTCCAGTGCCGGTCGCACCATTGTGGCCCCCGACCCTACCTTCGATGCCCTGCCGCGCACCGCCCTCAAACACGGCATTACGATGGATCGGGTTCCGCTGGTAGCTGCCGATGGCTACGACATTAACCTGAACAAACTCAGCGAGCGGGTTGGTCCCCAAACAGGTATGGTTTACCTCTGTAACCCCAACAACCCAACCGCCATCACCGTCGATCCGGCCAAACTGCGGGCATTTTGTGCGGCTGTGGGGGCTAAAACGCCGATTTTAGTGGATGAAGCCTACATCGACTACACGCCAGACCCCAAAGCCTACTCCATGATCGACCAGGTGAAACAGGGTGGCAACGTGATTATTACCCGCACCTTCTCGAAAGTTCACGGGTTTGCGGGCCTGCGGATGGGGTATATGATTGCCAAACCGGAACTGCTCAGCCAGATTGCCCTCTTTTCGACGGGCGGTAGCGGGCTGAGCCAAACAACCCTGCGGGCAGCTATGGTCAGCTTGCAGGATAAAGCGTTTATCCGATACTCGCTGGGCAAAACCCAGGAATCGAAAGACTATCTGTATGGGGTGCTAAAACAGCACAACTACGAACCCCTGCCGTCAGGAGCCAATTTTGTGATGTTTCCCATTCGGATGAAGGGCGAGGAGTTTGTGGGCCGGATGCTGGAACAGGGTGTGAGTATCCGGCAGTGGAAATTCGATGGTCAATACTGGTGCCGCGTCAGTTTAGGTACCCTGCCCCAAATGCAGGCTTTCGCCGATGGGCTAAAGCTAATCTCGTAGTTTGTTGATTACCAGCCTGTACATGTCGCTATTCGCCAGTTTGTGCTAGCCCGGCTAGTGTACAGTATCCGGCTGTTTAGTGCAGGGCGTTCACATCATCTAATACGTAGCAGTGTTCCCAGTGGGTCATGCCAATTTTGGGGTAATAGGTAACGGCAGTTGGGGCTGCCAGTAAAATCAGTTTGGGTTGGGGAGCCTCCAGTTTGGTTCGGCGAATGAGTTCTTTACCAATGCCCATTTTCTGGTACGTTTCATCGACAGCCAGGTCTGACAAATACGTGCAGAAAGCAAAATCGGTGAGCGACCGGGCCATGCCAATTAGTTTCCCATCGACTCTAGCTGTAATAATAAGGTTGCCATGTTTCAGCATGTTAGCTAGCTGCTCGTCATCATCAATGGGTCGCCGTTCGCCCAGAGTGGAAGTGGCCAAAATGGCTCTGAATTCCTCGACCGATACATTTTCTTCACGTTGGTACTGAATCATTCGTTTCCTGGGGTAATAGCCGTAGGATGGGGGCGGCCCGCCTTTTCTAAAAATATAGGACTAGTGGGGAATAGAGTGGAAAGGGTAAACACGGTAGTTTTTCCGAAAAATAGAAAAAACAACTGGAAACGCAATGCCGTTTATAGAGTTGTACTTCACGTTATGAATGGAATCTGCGACAACACGAACTACCGATACGGCTCCGGCACGCCCTGTTACCACTAAATGGCTCGACCAGGCTCTGCTCGACCTGGCCGACGTATGGCGGTTTATTCTCCGCTTTTTTCAGGAGGTTTTGTTGCCACCTTATGAGTTTAAGGAGATTGTTCAGCAGTGTTACGAGATTGGGTATAAGTCGCTGCCGCTTATCTCGCTCACGGGTTTTATTACCGGCATTGTGTTTACCAACCAGTCGCGCCCTTCGCTGGCCGAATTTGGGGCTGCCTCCTGGTTGCCATCGCTCATTGCTATTGCGATAGTGCGGGCGTTGGCACCACTGGTCACGGCCCTCATTGCATCGGGCAAGGTGGGGTCTAACATCGGGGCCGAACTGGGGTCGATGAACGTGACCGAGCAGATCGATGCCATGGAGGTCTCTGGCACTAATCCCTTTAAGTTTCTGGTCGTGAGCCGCGTACTGGCTACCACGTTTATGTTGCCCATACTTACCCTTTACACCATGTTTCTGGGGCTGATGGGGGCGTATATCAACGTGAGTATGAATGAGCAAACCAGTTTCATGACGTTCATCGACGATGTATTCAACGCCGTCACTTTTTTAGACGTATCGGCTTCAGTACTGAAATCCTTTGTATTCGGGTTCACTATTGGCATAGTAGGTTGTTATAAAGGGTATCATTCCTCCAAAGGCACCGAGGGGGTAGGCAAAGCCGCTAATGCCTCGGTAGTGACATCCATGTTTTTGGTGTTTATTGAAGAACTGCTCTCCCTGCAAATCATGGAAGCCCTGCGGGGCGGGTGAAAATTCATGGTCATACATATCGAGCAGCCAGTGACTACAACATGACAACGATTAGTAATGAGGAAGTGATTTCGATCAAGGGATTGAAAAAATCCTTTGGGAGCCTGCATGTCCTGCGCGGGGTTGACCTGAGTGTCTATCAGGGAGAGAACGTAGCAGTACTAGGGCGGTCAGGCACGGGGAAATCAGTATTGATTAAAATTTTGGTGGGCCTCCTCAAACCCGATGCCGGTACGGTAAAGGTGCTAGGCGAAGATGTTGCCAGACTAGATACCCACGCGCTCGATAAACTGCGGCTCAAAATTGGGTTTTCGTTTCAGAGCAGTGCCCTTTACGATAGCATGACCATTCGCGAGAATTTGGAGTTCCCCCTCGTGCGAAACGTTCGCAACCTGAGCCGCGCCGACATCGACAAAGCTGTCGAAGAATCCCTGGCTGATGTGGGCCTTTCGCAGACCATCAACCAGATGCCGTCGGAACTGTCGGGCGGGCAGCGCAAACGCATCGGTATTGCCCGTACCCTTATTCTAAAGCCCGAAATTATGCTCTACGACGAGCCAACGTCGGGTCTCGACCCCATCACATCCATCGAAATCAATAATCTCATCAACGAGGTACAGGAGCGGCACCGGGCTACGTCGATCATTATCACCCACGACCTGACCTGTGCTAAAACTACTGGCGACCGGGTGGCTATTCTGCTGGATGGCCGCTTTGAGAAGGTAGGCACCTTCGAGGAGGTATTTAAAGACGCGACCGACGAACGGGTGAAGCAGTTTTACGATTACAATTTTGTGACGAGTTAAACCTATGGCTACTACAACCAACAAACGAAACATTACCGTGGGCATTTTTGTGCTGCTCGGTGTCATCATTCTCATTACCGGCATTTTTGTGCTGGGGGGCAAGCAAAAACGCTTTGTAAAAACCGTGCGGGCCATTGCTATTTTCAAGGATGTAAGCGGCCTGAAAGCGGGCAACAATGTCTGGTTTTCGGGCGTGAAAGTGGGTACGGTGAAAGGGGTGCATTTTTACGGTAACTCGCAGGTAGAGGTCGATATGAACATCGAGGCTAGCTCGCAGCAGTACATCCGCAAAAACGCCGGGGCTACCATCAGCTCCGACGGGCTGATTGGCAACAAGATTGTCGAGATTTTTGGCGGTAGCACAGCAGCCGCTCCTATTGAAGATAACGACCGCCTGCAAACCCGCGAAGCGATGAGTTCGGATCAATTGATGGCCACCCTCCAGGAAAATAACCAAAACCTGTTACGCGTAACCACCGATTTTAAAGACATCGTGTCGCAGATTAAGCAGGGCAAAGGCACGGCGGGGGCCATCCTGACCGACCCTGCGCTGGCCAATACGTTCCGAGCCACTATGACTAACCTGCAACGGGCTTCGGAGCATACCAACAGCATGTCGGGGAGTATTGCCCAGTTTGCGGCCAAGCTAAACGCCAAAGGTGGCCTGGCTAATGAACTCGTAACGGATACCACGGTGATTCGGCGGCTACGTGTGGCCTCGGCCCGACTGGAGCAGGCTTCGGCAACGGCCAACACCATTACGGCGAATCTGAACCAGGCCACCCAGAAACTCAACAGCAGCAGCAGCCCGCTCGGGGTATTGCTGAACGATGCCGAAACGGCCAATATCCTGAAAAGCAGCCTGAAAAACCTGAATCGGGGTACTACCCTGCTGAACGAAGACCTCGAAGCTGCCCAGCACAATTTTCTGTTGCGGGGCTTTTTCAAGAAGAAGGCCAAAGAGCAGGGCAAACAGGGTGAAGCTAATTCTACGGCTATTGTCGATACAGTAGCGAAGCAGTAACCCCACCCCAACCCCTCCCCGTAAGGGAGGGGCTAAAAAGGCTGAGTCTTAGCTCCTCCCTTACGGGGAGGGTTGGGGTGAGGTTTCACAACGCCTGCACTAGCGCGGCTAAATCGTCGGGGGTATTCCAGGTGTTGACGGATACCCGAATAGCATCGCTGCGGACAGATGCACTAATCTGGTGTTGGGCCAGCGACGCTTTGATGGCGGCCATGCCCGGCCCGTTGGTCCGCGTATCCCGAATACCGAACAGGTGATGACTCCGCCAGTCCGCTTCTTCTATCCAAAAGCCCTGGTTGCGCAGAGCAGGCACTACATCGGTCACTAAACTGCCGCAATAGGCCTGAATGTTGGCAATGCCACAGGTCAGCAGGTGTTGCAGGGCCGCATTCAGCATGGGTAGCAGAATAAAATTGCTTTGCTCGCCCATGTTATACCGTGCCGCTTTGGGCCTGAATGCCCGCTGGTAGTTAGCCAGCCCACCAAAATTATCGGACCCTACTTTGTTGATCCAGTTGGCTTCGAGCGGACGGCCTTCATCAAACGTTTCGCCCCAGTAGGCGAGACCCATGCCATACGGCCCTAACAGGGTTTTGTACCCCGCCGTAATCAGCGCGTCGGGTTGAATGGCCTGCACATCGAACGGCAACGCCCCCATTGACTGCGACCCATCGATAACCAGCCACGCACCCACGGCCTGCGTACGTTGCCGCAGTGCCACCAGATCAAAGCGGGTACCGTCTGTCCAGTGTACATGCGGTAACACTACCAGGGAGGTGTTGGCCGTAATAGCTTCGAGGAGCCGGGCATTCCAGTCGGCACCCCGGTGCTGGCTAGTTGCGGGCGGGCTAATGGTCTTGACCACCAACCCCTTGTCGGCGCAGACTTCATCCCAGGCATACACATCGCTCGGAAACTCCTCAAAAATGGTTAGAATCTCCTGCCCTGCCCGTAATCCCGGCTTGACCGCCAGGTTTTTGGCCACTGTAGCCATGCCATACGAGACCGACGGAATCAGGGCAATCCGGTCGCGGTCGGGGCAGTTGATGAGTTGGGCGAATAATTGGCGGGTTTCGGCGGCATCGGTAAAAAAATGGGTGGGTGTAATCTCGTGAGGACGCGATTTACGTAAAATGGCCTTCGTGCCGGCAGCTATGGCTGTATGCAGGTTGGGCGAGAGGGTGGCGCAGTTGAGGTAGTGAATACCGTCGGGCAGGTCGAATTGGTCGCGCTGGCAAGGGAGCATGGTTGGCAGTTGGAGTCAGATTGGCTACTTTTGTTAACCGCTAAATTACCCCTTTTCCTGATGATAGGTTCCGAAATTTTTCCTGCCGATTGGTACATGCTGCGTAATGCCCCTACACTCGATACGCCCTCGGTGGTGATCTATAAAGACCGGGTGCAACAGAATATCGACGCGATGATTGTCATTGCGGGCGGGGCCGACCGGCTGTTTACCCACGTCAAAACCAATAAAACCCCCAACGTGGTGAAGATGCTGCTGGCTGCGGGCATCACCCAGTTTAAGTGCGCTACTCTGGCCGAGGCCGGGATGGTGGCACAGGCCGGGGGAACGTATATCCTGATTGCTCACCAACTGGTTGGCCCTAAAATTGATCGCCTGTTGGCTCTGCGGCAGCAATACCCCGCTGTAGTTATAGCCTCGCTGGTCGATTGCGTGGCTATAGCCAATGCCCTGAACCAGACCTTTGGCGCGGCTGGCCTAACTGCCGATGTGTTTCTGGACATTAACAACGGCATGGACCGCTCCGGTCACCCGCTCAACGCCGATGCGCTGCGGTTATACCAGTACCTGCACAGCCTCACTCACTTGCGCTGCCAGGGTTTGCACGTGTATGACGGTCACCTGCGCGACCCCAGTTTTGCCGAGCGCAGGCAGCAGATCGACCACGATTTTGCCGACGTAGCGGCCCTGATTACCGCTATTGAGCAGGCGGGCTTGCCGCGCCCGATGGTGGTGGCGGGTGGCACCCCGACCTTTACCAGCCACGCCCTCCGCGCCGATACGTATTGCAGCCCCGGCACCTGCGTGTTCTGGGACTGGGGCTATGGCGACCGCCTAACCGAACAACCTTTTCTGTATGCTGCCATAGTGCTGACACGGGTCATCTCGAAACCCAATAGAGGACTGGTGTGTATCGACCTGGGCCACAAAGCCATTGCCGCCGAAAACCCCATCGACCA
>JBBQUC010000041.1:0-14700 GCA_038212815.1 Cytophagales bacterium | reverse complement strand
TTTAAGATTGAAAAAGGGCGAAATTGCAGCCCATTGAGAGTCGGTCAGTGGTTGCCACTGTTTGGTCATTGCTTTGTCGTTTGGTCACAACAAAGTTGACACGACTCTCAGCCTTTCTCAAATTCCCCAACACGCTCTAAGCCTATAAGGTTTTTGAATCCTTATAGGCTTAGGTTACTTTATACTTTAGCCACTCCGCCTGCCTTTGTTTTGCCAGTAGTAGCCACGGGTTTGCTCCCTACCACTTTCATGTTGATGGGATCCCAGTTGATGGGCTTCTTTTGTTCTACACTCATGCCGCAGGCCAGGGAAGGTGCGGCTGCCCGCAGCCCAAAAACGGCATCTTCGCGCACCAGGGCCGGGTTATTGGCCCGCACGGCGTTGAAGAACACAATCATGTGGTCGAGCCGATCATCATATCCTTCGGGGGCCTTGTACGTAATTTCGGGTTCGCGCACTACGTTCCGGCTGAATTTATCGGCGGGGTATTTATCACCATATTGCTTGATAAACTCCTCCTGCATGGCTTTGGGATAGGTAAAGAGCGCGTCATAGCCGGTGCTGTACATGGGCGCGTTGGGTCGCTTCAGTCGGCGCAGAGTGAAGTCATTCCAGCCAATTTCAATTACACCATCGGTGCCCACAATCCGGGTTTGGTTCAGGCCACCCCGCCCATCGGCCAGATTTACGCGGGTGAAAAACTGGAACGATGGATGGCTTTCGGTTTTGGGGTAGTCCATCAAACCGGTAACAAGGTCATACGCATCGCGGCCATCTTTCCAGTAGTTCAGGTCGCCGAGCGAGAAAATACGGGTTGGCCCCATGGCTCCGGTAATGGTATGCAGCCCCGTAATGAGGTGAACAAACAGATCGCCCGCTACGCCCGTGCCATAATCTTTGTAGTTGCGCCACCGGAAAAACCGGGTTGGGTCGTAAGCATGTTTGGGAGCATCGCCCAGAAATTTATCCCAATCGAGGTCTTTGGGGTCAACCGCAGGGGGCATGGTGTATTGCCAGGCGCCCAATGCATCAGACCGATCTACGCAGGCATCTACGTAGGTTAGCTCGCCAATGGCTCCCTGCTCGTAATATTTTTTGGCTTCCAGAATAGCCGAAGCCGAAGCCCGCTGACTCCCTACCTGAAACACTTTGCCCGCTTTTTTCTGGGCATTAATCACCGCCTGCCCCTCATCGATGTGGTGTACCATCGGCTTCTCGCAATAAACGTGTTTCCCGGCGTTGAGGGCATCAATAGCAATACGGTCGTGCCAGTGGTCGGGTACGCAGATCATCACCACGTCCACATCAGGGCGTTTCAGCAGTTCGCGGTAGTCGCGGGTAGTCTGAATCTCGTTGCCCCACACCTCTTTGGCCCGCGCCAGACGGGGATCGTAGAGGTCGGCCACACCCACTACTTTATTACCCGGAATGAGCAGGGCACAGTCGAGGTCGTAGTGACCAATGATACCAGCACCAATGAGGGCAATATTCACCTGGTCATTGGCCGAGGTAACCGGTGTTGGTTCGATGAGGTGGGTTCGGTAGGTACTGGTTTGCACCGATTTACCCTGAACAAGGGTTGTGCCAGCGGCTAGGGCGGCTGTGCTGCCGCCCAATTGGCGGAGAAATTTGCGACGGGATTGAGACATAGATGTTAAAGGTAAAATGAACTACTATTGATTAACTAAGCTGGGCAATTGAACCTAACGTCAATATTTGTACTAAACAACTCGTGATCGCTGAATTTAACAAGGGTATTACTAACAAGCGATTGCCTCCCACCACAGCATATCCTCCACGCGCTCGGTTTGCCGGAACATATTGGCCCGCAGCACACCCTGCGAGGCTAGGTTATCTTTATGCGTTTCGGCCACTACACGCTGCACGCCCGGTTGCTGCCAGGCCCACGGTAGCAGGCCGCCTACCAGTTCGGTCATATAACCCTGCCCCTGAAACGCCGGATGAGTGCCATACCCAATCTCGATAGTGCCGGTTTCGTCGGGTTCGCCCTTAAATTTAGCCTCGCCAATCAACACGCCCCGCTCACGGTCGAGGCCCGTCCAGAGGGTATGATACAGTGGGTCGAGGGCAGGATTATTCAGCCGCGGCAGGGTATAGCTCGCCAGTATGCTTTTCAGAAACTCGTCCAGACCACGCTGACCAGGCGGCAACCCAAGCGACCGTTCGAGTTGAACGGTATCCTGCATGTAGAGTTGCAACTGCTGGGCCGTCAGCGGAAAAATAGTCAGTCGGGAGGTTGTGAGCATAGCTGTTACGGGTCAGAATGGATCGTCGGTAAGGGGAGATGGGTACCCTACCTTTTCATATAGCCGCGCCAGCCGATGGGCGTGTTCATCATACGCCGACTCAAACAAGGTAACGGCCCGTTCGGCACCCACCACCACGCCCGCACTCAGCACTTTGGGCGGTTGGCCCGCTTCGGTGAGCAGCCTGGCTACCTCGGCTTTGATGCAGTTGACCAGCACAGCCCCACCCACAGTGCTCCCCGGTGCAACGGGCGTATCCAGCCCTGGCACCTGAATCATGGCATCGCCAACGGGTGCGCCCGTATCAAGAATCAGGTCGGCAAAATCGCCGAGTTTTTTGCCGTCGGTGCGTTTGCTGGTACTGCGTTCCGAGTGGTCTTTGGTCAGCAGGGCCACCACTTTAATCCCCTTGCGCTGAAACAATTCGGCTATTTCGATGGGCACCACATTGCAACCGCTCGATGAGATAACCAAAGCCGCATCCTGATCGCTCAGGTCGAAGTTGCGCAGAATCCGCTCGGCCAGGCCGGGCACGTTTTCCAGAAACATGGCCTGCCGCTGCCCGTTAGCTCCCACCACCAGGTTATGAAACGTGAGAGAGAGTTCGACAATGGGGTTGAACCCCGGAAACGAGCCGTAGCGCGGCCACATCTCCTCCACCATAATCCGACTGTGGCCCGACCCGAAAACGTGTACCATGCGGTGGGCCAGAATAGCATCGGCAAACCACCGGGCTGCCTGTTGTATCTGCGCCGACTGCTGCTCAACCGTGTCGAGGATAGCGCGGCATTTCTGAATGTATTGCTGAACCACTGATTACGTTGATTAGCTGATTAATTATGATTTTTTTCGCTGCAAACACCACATTATGTCAGGAGCTTATTTTTAGAATCTAATTTCTGTAACTGCCACACATCAATGAGATCATAAACATCGGCGTTAATCACAGTTCAGACTGTATAGCAAAGCTGGCGGCTCCAATGGCCCCGGCCATATCGCCGAAGTGAGCAATTTTAATGGGGGTGGCCTGCCCGCCGGGTCGCCACTCGTGCAGGTTCATAAACTCAGCCAGGGGCAGCATCAGGTCATCTTCGGCCTGGGTGATGCCGCCACTTAGCACCACCAGATCGGGCGAGAGGGCGTTGGTAATGGCGCATATACCAATGGCCAGTTTGCGGAGGGAGGTGAGCCACACCCACTGCGCAAAATAATTGCCCTGCTTATAGGCTTCGAGCAATTGGTAGGTAGATGTAAACCGCCCCTGCGACCGTTTGCCGATGCTGGCATTGCCAATGGCGTTTTCCAGGCTACCCGGTTGACCGGTAATGCTGAGGTCGTCGGCCACATCGACCGTGATATGGCCCAGGTGGCCCGCTTTCTGGTAATTTCCCTGATACAGTTTGCCGTCGATCAGAATGCCGCCCCCTACGCCCGTACCGAGTGTCAGCAGTACCACGTTTTTATAGCCTTTCGCCACACCAAACCGGGTTTCGGCCATCAGAGCGGCATGGGCATCGTTTACAACATGGACGCGGGCGTTCAGGAAATGCCCCCACTGAAACCCCTCCAGACCCGGTAAACGGTTCGGCAGAAAGGCAATATACTGGTTGCTCTCATTGGGTAAGCCCGGTGCCGACAGCCCAATGGCGCGGATGGGCGTGGTTGACTGCTGCCGCAAATCGGCCACGGTTTCGGCAACCGCCTGCTGCCAGTGGGCACCCTCCCCCTCGTTACTCTCGTTGGTGGGGTGATAGAGTTGTTTCACAATATCACCCGTGTCGATGTCCATCAGCACGCCCTTGATCCAGGTACCGCCGAGGTCGATGCCGATTGCGTTCATACCTGTCCTTCGCTTATATCCCACCCCCCATCGACACTCAGTATCTGGCCCGTGGTGAACAGAGATTGGTCTGACATAAAATAAATAGCGGCCCCATCAAGGTCGGTAGGTTGCCCAATGCGGCCACCATCGAGGGGCTGCTTGGTTTTGATGAACGCCATAATCTGCTCGTCATGCGCGGCCCGTTGTGCCATAGGTGTTTCGACAAGGGCGGGAAGCAAGGCATTGATGCGAATATTGTCGCCTACATAATAAGCCGCCGTCGAGCGGGTAAACCCAATCACCGCTGACTTTGCTGCGGCATAAGCGTGGGTAACAAAATAATGGGGCGAAGGCGAGTAACCCAATACCGACCCCATGTTCAGGACCACCCCGCCCCCACCCTGCGCCCGGAACGCCCGCACAGCCGCCTGATTGGAGAGCATCAGCGAGGTTAAATTCAGCGATAGTGTGGCGTTCCACCCGTCGAGGGTTAACTCATGCAGGGGGCCATCGCCCATGCGCCGACCACTGCCACCCGCCACGTGATACAGGCCATCGAAACCACCAAAAATGGTTTGGCAAAGATCAATGGCTTTGGAGGCCGTTTGTGGGTCAGCCGCATCGCCCGACATGGCCAGGCCACCCCCATTAAGGCTCTTTTCGGCGGCTGCACAACTGTCAGGATTACGGCCAACGATCACCACCTGCGCGCCCTCGCGGACAAAAGCCTGCGCTGCGGAGAGGCCCATACCCGTGGTGCCACCCATTACTACAATTCGTTTATCAGTTAACCAGGCCATCGTGTCGGTTATGGTTTTCTCCGCAAGAAACAGCAAATTTTTGATTTGGCATCCTGCAATCTTCCAATTTGACCTTGTATTGTATATATTTGTCGGTGACTACGACGTTTTTAACCGATACAACGATTACTATTTATAACCATGAACAGAAGAGATGCCCTGATGCAGGTTGCCGCCCTGACCGGAGTTGCCCTAACGTTGCCTGGCTTAGCCGATAGGCTCGAAGCCTCGGCCCTTCGGCGGGCCACCACTGGCGCGCCCCTGCTCTTTACCGCCGACCAGGATGCGACGGTAGCCGAGATGGCTGACGTGATTATTCCGACGACTAAAACGCCGGGAGCCAAAGCCGCCAAAGTCAATGAAATCATTGACGTAATTCTGAAAGATTGTTACAAAACAGCCGATCAGAAGCGATTCCTGGAAGGGCTGGCTACTACCAACAAAATGAGTCAGGATAGCTATAGTAAGCCGTTTGTGCAGCTTGCCAACGACCAGCGTATCGAGGTAATGAAAAAACTCGAAGCCGATGCTAAGCAGGAGCGGCAGGCTATGAGCAGCGGCCCTGCTGATAAGCGGTATAACCCGTTCTTTTATATGCTAAAAGACCTGACCCTGACCGGCTATTTCACCTCCGAAATTGGCTGCACGCAGGCTCTTGAATACGTGGCCGTGCCGGGCCGTTACGACGGCTGTGTACCGCTAAAACCCGGTCAGAAAGCCTGGGCAACTTCTTAGTCGGTAATTTTCAACTGAAAACAAAACTATGAACCTGAATATAGACGCTAAAAAAGCCATGACCTACGACGCAATCGTGGTAGGGTCAGGCATATCGGGGGGCTGGGCCGCCAAAGAATTAAGCCAGAAAGGGCTGAAGGTGCTGATGCTGGAGCGAGGCCGCGACATTAAACACGTTGAAGGTTATACCACGGCCACCAGCAATCCCTGGGATTTGCCCCACCGGGGAAAGGTTACGGCACAGGCTGCCGAAGAATACTGGGCTAACATGCGGACGGGCTATACAGCTAATGAAGGCCACCGGCACCACTTCGAAAATGATAAGGAAAACCCTTATCTCGAAAAACCAGGTCGTCAGGTGGACTGGATTCGGGGCTACCACGTGGGTGGTCGCTCGTTGATGTGGGGACGGCAAAGTTACCGCTGGAATGAAGAAGACTTTATGGCCAACGCCAAAGAGGGCATTGCCGTTGACTGGCCCATTCGGTATAAAGACCTGGCTCCCTGGTACGATTATGTGGAGCGGTTTATTGGTGTAAGTGGTTCCAGAGATGGGTTGAGTGTGCTGCCCGATGGTCAGTTTCAGCCACCAATGGATATGAACTGTGTAGAGCGGGAGGTAAAAGGCCGGGTCGAGAAATCATTTGCCGGTCGTCATGTAACCATGGGCCGCACCGCCCACCTGACGGCTCCCCAGCAGATTCACTATTCGCTGGGCCGGGCTGCCTGCCAGTTCCGTAACCTGTGCATGCGCGGTTGCCCCTACGGGGGGTACTTCAGCACCCAATCGTCAACGTTACCGGCTGCGGTAAAAACCGGACGGCTCACCCTACTGCCCGATTCTATTGTGTCGGAGGTAATGTATGACGATAAACTTGGCAAAGCCACCGGCGTTCGCACCATCAATCAGAACACCAAAGAAGTACAGGAGTACTATGCCAAGGTGATTTTCATGAATGCTTCGGCCTTTGCCAGTACCTCTATCCTGATGAACTCCAAATCGGCCCGCTTCCCCAATGGGATGGGGAACGACTCCGACCAGTTGGGCCGTAACATCATGGATCACCACTTAGCAGTGGGTGCTTCCGGCAACTTTGAGGGCATGAACGATAAATATGTTTACGGTCGGCGGGCCAATGGCATTTATGTGCCGCGCTACCGCAACTGGGCGGGCGACAAGCGCGACTACACCCGGGGCTTTGGCTACCAGGGTGGTGCCAGCCGCGCCGACTGGACACGAGGAAACGGTACGGATGGTTTCGGGGCCGATTTCAAAGAAAGCCTGACAACCCCCGGCCCCTGGTCGATGGGTATGGGTGGTTTCGGCGAGATGTTGCCCGACCCAACTAACCGTATGACCCTTTCGCCCGACCAGAAAGACAAATGGGGGCTACCCCTGATTGTGTTCGATGCCGCTTATGGCGAAAACGAACGCAAAATGCGGATCGACATGATGAACGATGCTGCCGAGATGCTCGAAGCTGCCGGTTTGAAGAATGTGAAACCGTACAACGATACCTCGAAACACCCCGGCATTGGTATTCACGAGATGGGTACCGCCCGCATGGGTCTCGACCCCAAAACATCGGTACTGAACAAGCATAATCAGATTCATGCAGTCAAAAACGTATTTAGCACCGATGGTGCCTGTATGACTTCGGCTTCGTGCGTAAATCCGTCGCTAACCTATATGGCCCTCACCGCCCGTGCTGCTAACTATGCCGTACAGGAACTGAAGAAAGGTAACCTATAGATTTGGTCTATTGTAACTTGAATAGCCATAACACAAACACGTGTTATGGCTATTTTTTGTGTTGGTTACAGATCAGGCTTATTTATCAAGATTTTGTCCGGTGCAACGGTTACTCAAGTGCGTTTGTCTCGCCTACTAGATAGAGATAAACAAATGAATAGAAAACGGTTACGATCTTTAGGGATTTCACTTTTTATAGTACTGGGTGCGGCTGGTTGCGACCGCATTGTTGTTGATGTTTTGCCGACGATTACCCTGGCCGATATTACCACCAATTATGTGGCACTCCCTACTCAGCAGGTAGCCATTGATTTAAAGAACTGGCCGAATTTAAAGGAAACGGCTACGTTTCGGATCGACAAGCAGCCGCAGACGGGCAGCCTTACGCTGGAAAAAGATGGGCTGCTTCTGTATTCACCAAACACGTCATTTATTGCCGGCGACGATAACTTTACCGTGTCGATAGACCCCGACGGGTCTGCCAAAAAGCCAACTGCAATTCCGCTGACCATCAGCATGGCAACCAGCGACGATAAACTACCGTGTACTGTAGGGGCCGTGGCCGACGGGATGCAAACGCCACTGAATAAATCAGTAGCTATAGCCGTGCTAAAAAATGACCAGGTCTGCGATGGTATCCTTAACCCGGCTAGCCTATTCGTAAAAATTGCCCCTAAAAATGGTACCGCATCCATTGAGGGCGAAACCATTGTTTATACGCCAAACGCTAACTTTATAGGCCGCGACTCGTTCATTTACCGGGTGAGTACCACGGGGACGGCCACGCCAAAACGGTATATTGCCGTAGTGGTTATCCGGGTTGGGCAACCCTCCTCCGACTGCAAACAAGTTCTTAACAACGACGTGGTCAACTACCGGCAACTGTTTGTTTCTGATTCTGTATTTGTTCCAGTGCTGGCTAATGATGAGTTGTGTAAGTCGCCCCAAACCACTCCCATCACCATTACCAAGGCTCCCGCAGTGGGAAGCGCGAATATTGTCAAACGGTGGAACGGCCCCATTTTTTCGCAACTCGTTGTTTATAAACCTACTGCCGGGGCACCTGGCCCCGATGAATTGACCTATCAGCGGTGCGAAGGGAGTACTTGCCAAACCGCAACAGTGCGTTTTCAACAACAGGCTATTGCCTCCGACTGCCAATTAGCCGCTTCTGCTGACCAGCGAGAAGTTTCTTTGAGCCAATCGGTTAACGATTTGAAAAATGGTGTACTTTTACTACCTGTTCTGCTAAACGACAAAATTTGCCAGCCGCTTACAGCCGTTAGAATCAGCAGTAATCCGTCGAATGCTACCATAACCGTATTACCCCGTGGGATTCTGAAGTATCAACTTGGTACTTCGCCCGCAGTAGGTACAGTAGCCTTTACGTATGAATTAACGGATAGCAATGGCAACCAGTCCTCAGCAGAGGTAAAAATAGTGGTAAAAGAATAACCCGAAGTCAATGTCGGATCAGGATTTATTGCAGGCGTGCCAGCGCGGAAATCGACAATCCCAGACCCTCTTATACACCAAGTATAAAAGTCGGCTAATGGGGTTGTGCAAGCGCTATGCCCGCAGCCGGGAAGAAGCCGAAGACATGTTTCACGAAGGCTTTATCCGAATTTTTCAGCAACTCCACACTATTGCTCAATCAGACAAGTTACTGCCCTGGATGAAACGGGTCATGGTGAATACAGCCATCAACGTATATCATAAAAATCATAAGCAACAGGCCGAGACCGACTATGAAGATGCCTGGGGCCATGCTAGCAATGACCACATAGACACCCTAGCCCGGCTCTCCGCCGATGAACTAAGCGGGTTGATCCAGGCTCTGCCTACCGGTTATAGAATGGTATTTAATCTGTACGTGGTGGACGGGTACACCCATCCCGAAATTGGTGAAATGCTGGGCATTTCGGAGGGTACATCCAAATCGCAGCTAGCCAGAGCCAAAGGAGCATTAAAGCAAAAGTTACAACGAGTAGGAATAATCAACTATGAGACCACCTGAAGTCGGCGCGTGGGAACGCATTTTCCGGCAGCAATTACATGATTACAAAGCAGACCCGCCTACCGATGCGCTTGACCGCATCTTTGCGGCTGTGGACAATATCCCGCCCCCACCGGGATTTTACTGGCGATCCAGGCTCCTGAGTGGGGTTGTTGGACTACTACTCCTTGGGCTGGCAGGCTACTTCACCTGGCAACTCGAAAACAAGGTCATCGGCTCAGGCTATATAAGCAGCCAAACAGCTAAAAAACCAACTCAACAACAAGCAAGTCAACAACGCACAACAAATCAGCATTCATTTGACAAAACACCTACTTCAGCCCATTCTCCAGTTCCCATAACCCAACCACTGTCTAGTCGGCACTTAGTGGATTTGGTTGAGCGGTCCCTCCCGCATACTTCCACTGAACTTGCGAAAAAATCAGCGATAGTGCCCGGGCAACTGCCAACCAGCGACATGGAAGGCTTTCTAACCGTTGCTCCCACCATCCCAACTCGGTCAATACATCGACACCAGACTGACTCGCAGCCCATTGCGCAGGTTGGGACTGATAATGTAAAGGTAGCCCAAACCCCACCGTCAACCCTACAGGCACCAACTGAGCAGGTGGCGAATCCGGCAGTTACCTCTATACTACTAACTTCTCTACTAGCTAACGAAGCCAGCCCAGCACCCATGCCTTTAACAGAGGCAGTTGTTATGGCTACTAAGGCTACATCGTTGGCTGCCAGACCCTGGCGACTAGCTTCCGTACAGCTTACCCTGCCTGCTGTACCAGTTATAAAAGCACCTGTTTCAGAGGCTATTGCAACACTACCTACGATTGAGCGAGTAAAGCGCACCCCATCTTATTTCTTGAGCGTTGCCCCCATTTCTTCGTATCGCGAAATTGAGCCAGTGGCAAACGACAAAATAGCCATTACCAACATCCGTTCTCCAGGAGCACTATCGCCGGGACGTATTGGATGGCGGTATCAGGCAGGAATTGATGTGCCGGTAACAGAAAGGCTGAGTTTACGGACAGGCATTGTTTATACCCAATTTAGGCAGTGGGTTCGTTACACCGTGCAAAATACCGTACCAGACACCGTTTATACTACCGTTTTAAGCGATAATTCCGTGAAACTTACTCCCGTCTTTGCCCAGCAACAACTGGGCGAAACCAATGTATGGCACCACGTTGGGATTAGTATAGAAGGCGTTTACCGATTAATGGACGGCCGGGTATGGAGTCACTTCGTTAGCTTAGGTAGTTCAGTTGGCCGTTTCCTGTCACCAGACCAAACTATTAGCGGATTTGTGCAGGCAGGCTATAGTCTCGAACGCTCCCTCACCAATCGGGTCAGGCTACGAATAACACCCTCTGTTCAGTACGGCTGGCGGCAACGGTACGATAACAGCGACCATCTGCTCATTACCCCCTATAGCTATGGCGTAGCCTTTGCCTTACAGTTCAGATAGAGCTGTTACATGACCGTTTGCCGTTCCCACTCCCTCAATAAAACTAAACAAGCCTGTTGTATAACTGTTGACACTATGATAATCAAGTAAATCCATAGACAAAACAGTATTACAATGAAAAAGGTAGTAATGATGGGATTCATGCTGATAGCTGGCTTGACCCTCCAAGCGCAGCCAACTACCCCTACCAACCAGGGTACGGTCGGCAATCAGTCAACCTCAACCGGCACAAATCAGCCAGCAATGACGGGTACGGGTGCATCGGGCAACCAAGCGCAGTCGGGCACGTATCAGCAGGGTAGCACGGGTACCCAGTCGGGTAACCGGCAATCGAACACCAACTCGTCTGGGTCCAACACGGGTAGCTATTCGACTGGTTCAAGCACTATGCAGCGTGGTACTACCCAGGATGGTACCATGCAGGACGGAACCCGTACCCGCACACGAACTCGCACAACCGACGACCGGATGGACAGCAGCACTATGCAGAATGGCTCAACAAACAGTGGTATGCAAAATGGCAAATTACGCACCAGAACAAAAACCCGGCGGTCGTCGTCAACCATGCGTAGAGATTCAACGAACTAAGTATTTAATTCTTCGTTTTAGGAAAGCCGATACCCAACCGTATCGGCTTTTTTGGTAGCTTCGGGTTTTTACTCAGCAAATGCCTCCTCTTATTTCGTTTCAACAAAGTCACTTTCGGCAGGGAGTAGTTCCGGTATTACACGGCATCGACTGGCAGGTACAGCCCGGTGAGCAGTGGGCCATTACAGGAGCGACGGGGTCTGGTAAAACCATGCTCCTCTTGGCTATTCAGCAGCAACTGCGGGGTCAGGTAGCTATGGTTACCTTCCGGGAGTCGTCGCGGCAGTTGACTTACAGCCATTATTTTTACCAGCAACGCTACCACGCATCGGGCGAGGATAATGCGCCCACCCTCCACTCTTTTTTGTTCGGTACACAGCTACCCAATTCTACATCACAGGCTATAGTTGACCGGCTGGGGTTACAGCAACTGCTCGACCGAACCCTGATTAAACTCTCGAACGGGCAAACCCGTAAAGCACTTATTGCCCGCGCTTTGCTGAAGCATCCGTCTTTGCTTTTACTCGATGATCCCTTTGGGGGGCTAGATGCCCCCACCCGAATGGAACTCCTGTGCTGGCTCGACGAGCTGATGCAGACTGAAACCCAGCTTATTCTGGTAACCCAACCCGATACCATACCCACCCAGATTACTCATGTACTTGAACTGGCCGAGGGCCAAATTGAGTGGCAGGGAAGCCACGCTGATTTTAGTGCCCGCCAAGCCCCAACCCCACTTCCCGTCCGGGCTAAGCCTATACTACTCACCGCCCCTACCCCAGCCGATTTCTCGGTAGCCTTCTCGTTAGCGAACGTAACCGTGCGGTACGGGAACTGCCACCTGCTTGAAGCCGTAAATTGGACAGTGGCTCAGGGCGAAAGGTGGGCGTTGTTAGGCCATAACGGGGCCGGGAAGTCTATTCTGCTCAGCCTGCTCTACGGCGACCACCCGCAGGCGTATGCCAATCAGATTAGCCTGTTCGATCAGCGACGGGGACGGGGCGAAAGTGTGTGGAACATTAAACGCCGGATAGGGTTTGTTTCGCCTGAACTACATCTGTATTTCCCGCGTCACCTAACTGCCCGCCAGGTAGCCTTTACGGGCCTGACGGATACGCAGATGCAGCCTCGCTACCTTATGCCCGAGACTGAGCATGATGTATTGGCCTTGTTCACTTATTTTGGGTTAGAAACGCGGTTAACCAGCCACTTTGGCACCTTATCGGCGGGGCAGCAGCGGCTGGTATTGCTGGTCCGGGCTTTGCTCAAACAGGCACCCTGTCTTATTCTGGACGAACCGTTTCAGTGCCTAGACTCAGCAACCATGCTACGAGCCAAACACCTAATCGACCAACTACCTACTGCTACTACCCTGCTGTTTGTAACCCACCATCTGAATGAAATACCAGAGTCGGTCAACCACCTACTTAAGTTGCAGGATGGCAAGGTGGTAAGCGGATAGTCAGATCTGTCAATAACGGACAATTTTCTTCACCGCCTGTTGAGCACCAGTGCCTATCTTCAGGAAATAAACACCGGGGGCATTGGGTAACTGCCCTGCGCCCAAAGTTTGTTGGAATATGCCTACAGGCTGCCCCGGCCACTGCTGCTGCCAGAGCAATTTACCCTGGCCATCGGTTAGATGCAGGTGTACATCGGCGGGGTTTGTCAACCGATACCGTAGGGTGACGGTTCCGCCGGAGGGATTTGGGCCAATAATCAAGTCGGGCTCCACCGGATCAGTAGCTGTTATATCGGCTCCAAAATATTGGATATTACCATCGAGCCAGAGCAGCCGCTGCCGTATCCACTCTTTTAAATAATCCACTTCGGCCTGATAGGTCGCCCCTACATAACCATTGGGCCATACATACACACCTATAACGGGCCAACGGCTAAAGTTGCGCTGACGGCTCTCAGTCAACACCGCAGCCGATGAGTCGATATAAGCCGTAATCCGGTCAATTTTCAGTACGTTCTGGCGCAGAGCCTGGTATTTAAGCCTAACTTTTTTAGCGAATGCCTTATCTTGCAACAGACGATCCCACCAAAAAGGAATCTGGTAGCCATCAGTCGGACAAACCCGGTTAAAATCGTAGGCCCAGCCCTGATATGGGTTTCCCTGGCAGTAATTAGCATTGCCGTAGGTGAGATTATAGTCCCAGATTGGCCCCATTGTCAGTTTACCACCTTTACTATCGCGGTCTTTGTAGAAAAATGCACTCAGCCGATAGCCGTCCACATTCTTACACACTTCGGTTAGAATCAGGTAATCGACAAACGAGTCTTCGTTGGCAAACTTACGGAAACCTTTATCGACATCCTGAAAATCGGGACCGCGCAGGGCATCTTCAAAATCGGTTACGTATTTTTTGATATACTGAAATTGCGCTTCGGGTAGGTCTTCGGGTTTTGGCCGGTCAATCTGGATGGGTAGCTTAGCAGTTCCTGCCGGGTAAGGTGAAGTCCAAGTGCGGGAGGGGGAGCCTTCCGTTTTATCGACCTTCAGAATATACCCCCCCGTTAGGGCATCTCCCGATACATCAGTGGCTTTAATACTCGAAATAGGCACCCGGTTTTTATCCCGCTTAATTTTTTCAAACACAATATAAATTCCCTGATACTCACCGTTCAGCACCACCTCGCAGTACCGAAACCGGGCACTATAGTAGGTACTCGATTTTCGGAAGATATCGTATGTTAGCGTTTCCCGGAGCAATGTTTTATCGTTGTAGGTGGCATTGAGTACCCATTCACTCTCGGCAGGCATCCCCAAAATAGCCGCGTTTACCGAGTTATTGCCGGTAGAGTCGCGAATTTCAAACCCATAAGGTTTTTTAGGAAACAATTGCCGCGATGTAGAACCCCGCTGTTCAATACCAATCTTACTTGTAAAAGTTGGCTTATCGGTTAGCGCATTCCGCTTCCCCACGCCCCTGTCGATAATTTTCAGGGTAGCTACAATCTTGGGTTCATCAGGGATAAACTGCCCTTTAGTATCAATTAGCAGTATGGGTAGATTTGACTCTGTAAATGACTGGCAATTAACCACGAAGGGGAGTAGCAAGCCGTACAGCAAAAAGAAAAAAAACCGGTTCATAAGAAACAGGGGCCTTGTTTAGAGCGTGTTGGGGAATTTGAGAAAGGCTGAGAGTCGTGTCAACTTTGTTGTGACCAAACGACAAAGCAATGACCAAACAGTGGCAACCACTGACCGACTCTCAATGGGCTGCAATTTCGCCCTTTTTCAATCTTA